>NZ_JABXWS010000029.1:0-59965 GCF_015594425.1 Novosphingobium sp. HR1a | reverse complement strand
CGCGAGTATCGAGGCGCCGTCGGGCGTGGCGAACATCGCCGCCACCGAAAGCACGCCGAGGGCGCTCAGCCCCCATGGACGAGCGGCGGCGCGGCCGGTTGTCCAGCGATACCATCCGGCCCCGGCGGCAAGGTTCAGCGCCGCCACCGCGACACTCACCGAAGGATGCAGGTTCTGCCACGCAATCAGCACCGGCAGACCCAACGCCACCATCGGCAGCGGCCGCAAGTCCAGCCGCTGCAGCGCGAGCAGCAGCCCGAAGCACAGGCAGGCAAAGCTCTGCGGGCGCACGCTTGCGGTCGGCAGCGCCGCGACGAAGACCAGCGCCAGCGCCAGCATCACGGCCTGCAGACTAGCGCCCTTCCAGCGGCATGCGGCGGCGACGGCCCAGAAGCCGCCGAGCCAGCACAAGGCGTCGAACACGCGCAGCAGGTCCCAGCCGCCGATCCGCCGCACCGTCGCCATGACCGCCTGCCCGGCCCATGCGACGGCGGGCAGCGGTTCTCCGGCATGGAGCGCGGCGAAAGGCTCGGTCGGCACCGGACCGTCGCGATCGACGATCAGTTCGCCCAGCTTGAGCTGCCAGAAGATATCGACGTCCCACACCGGCCGCAGCAGCAGGACCAGCAACGTCACCGCGGGGACGAGCGCCAGCAGCAGGCGAACGCGCGCCGGTCTTGCCTGAAATGCCCCGTTATTCTGCTCGATCATCTGCCTGTCCGCCTCCGGCCTGCCCTCACCGGATGCCAGCGGCTCTGGCCGCAGGCGCGGCGGCGTTCAAGCGCAATCTTTCGCGGAAGGAAGTCTCCCGCGCGTAGCTCCCCTTCGACCGACCGCGCCGCCACCCCCTGCTTTCGTCATTGCGAGCGTAGCGAAGCAATCCAGGGCAGTGTTACGTCGCCCTGGATTGCTTCGCTACGCTCGCAATGACGAAACGTGGTGGGCCACGGAATTACCGCACCGCCCGCCACGCTGCATAGTCGGCGATCAGTTGCGGATATTCCTCCAGCTCCGGAAAGCGGTCGTAGCGACGCTCCACCTTCGTCTCCACCCACCGTAGCTTCTCCGCCACCTGCATCTCGATGTAGGGGGTGAACACCGAACGATCGTCGAGCAGCGTGGCGCGCGCGTTGACGAATCCCATCGACGGATCGACGCGGGTGAAGACCCAGGACTTGCACCAGACGCAGTGATGGTGATGCGCCTCGTCGCCGTGGATGCCGCCGATCTCGGTCTCGCCGGTGACGACCTCGAAGCCCTGCACCGGCACCGAGATCGTGGTGGAGAAGGCGCTGGCGGTCATTCGCTGGCAGCCGGTGCAGTGGCACAGCCCCTCGATCAGCGGAGGCGCCGTCAGGCGAAAGCGCAGGCGCGAGCAGCGACAACCGCCCTCGAGTACCTGCGCATGACCCATGACGCCTCTCCGCGTATTCAGTAGCCCATCAGGCTGAGCACTTCCTTGCGGGAACGTTCGTCCTCCAGGAAAGTGCCCATCATGCGGCTGGTGATCATGCCGACGCCCGGCGTGCGCACGCCGCGCGCGGTCATGCAGGCGTGGTTCGCCTCGATCACGACCGCGACGCCCTGCGGCTTCAGGTGTTCCCAGATGCACTGCGCGACTTCGGCGGTCAGGCGCTCCTGAATCTGCAGGCGGCGCGCGAAGCCGTGCAGCACGCGCGCCAGCTTGGAGATGCCGACAACGTGGTTGCGCGGCAGGTAGGCGATCGCGGCCTTGCCGATGATCGGCGCCATGTGGTGCTCGCAGTGCGACTGGAAGGGAATGTCCTTCAGCAGCACGACCTCGTCGTAGCCGCCCACTTCCTCGAAGATGCGCGACAGGTGGACCGCCGGATCTTCCTGATAGCCCTGGCAGTATTCCAGCCAGGCGCGCGCCACGCGCTTGGGGGTGTCAACCAGGCCCTCGCGCGTCGGATCGTCGCCGGCCCACTCGATCAGCGTGCGGATCGCGTCCTGAACGTTGTCGGGCACATCCGGCTTGCGCAAGGGGTCATGGCGCGGGCTATCCTCATCGGGACTTACCTGGCTGCTCATCCGACTTGCTCCTTCTCAATCTTTTCATCAGGCGCACACGCATCAGGTGTCCCTTGCCGCGGAACAACCCGCGTCGCGCGATAGGCTCGAACATTTCGCCGGGGCGTTCCGGATCGAGCACCCCGCTTTGGCCGAGTGCTCTTTCAGCTTCCGACAAGTTCTTCAAGGGCAAGGGTTCGAGATATTTCTTTCCGGCCTTGGGTCCGTCGCGATTGAGCGCGTCCACCATCGCCGCCATCGAGCCATGCCGCTCGATCCCGGCCGCCACTTCGCCTTCCGCGATACCGCAGTGCTCGGCCAGCAGGCGCAGGCGCAATTCGGTGATCGTCGCGGGATCGACGTGGGCATTGGCGGGCCGGGCAAGGTCGATGAAGACGTCGCACTCGCTGTCGAGGCCCATCGAACGGTTGTTCATGTTCGCCGAGCCGACGCGCAGCACCTCGTCGTCGATGATCGTCAGCTTGGCGTGGACGTAGATCGGCTCGCCCTCGGCGTTGGAGGGAGTAAAGATGCGGAAACGACCATGCGCGTCCACCGCCTGCAGCGTCTCGACCAGTTCGACGCGGGCGGTGTCCATCGCCTGCTGCTCCAGCCAGCCGTCGGCGGTGACCGGGTTGACGATGAAGAACTCGGGCGGATTGTCCTCGGAGAGCCGCTTGCAGATGGCCTCCGCGATCGCGCGCGAGGCGAAGTACTGCGTCTCGGCATACATGAAGCGCTTCACGCGGGCGATCTGCTCGACGAAGAGCTTCTCGATCTCGGCGACCTGCGGGCAGTCGTTATACTCCGCGCGGGTGCGGGCGATGCCGATCTCGACGTTCTCGAACTCGGCCGTCAGCCCCTCCGGCCAGGGAGTCCCCTCGCGCGGGCGACAGGGCGCGAGGTCTTCGCCGCCGGCGACCTTCCAGCGCTCGCGCCCCAGTTCCCCCAGCGTCGCGGCGACCTCGCCCTCCAGCATCATCGTGACGTCGTGCCAGGGACCGTAGAGCCGCCCGGTCGGCCGCTTGCGGCGCGGGTCGCGGGGCAGGTGGTCAGGCGTGTCCCACCGGTCGGAGGTCATGTCGATGCCGCCGCAGGCCGCCACCTTGTCGTCAATCACCACGATCTTCTGGTGATGGCTGCAGCCGACCGGATGGGCGGCATCGAACTTGAAGTCGATGCGCGGATGCTTCGCCCAGCGCACCACGTCGAACAGCATCGTACCCCGCAGCAGGTACTTGAGCATGGCGACGTTCCACTTGAGCAGCCTGATCTCAAGCTCCGGATTGCGCTTCACCACCCAGAGCATGAACGAGCCGAGGCGCGCGGGAAACTTGCGCTTGCGGCCACGCTGCCACCAGCGCCGCCCGGAGGTCAGCAGGATGCGGGAATCGAAGTCCCACCCGATCATGAAGATGCGCTGGCGCGCGCCTTCCATCGTTTCGCGAATGGCCTCGAAGTAATCGGCCGCGTCCACGACCACGTGCGCGCGCGAAGCCTTGGCATAGCGCCATACCGAAGGCGCAACGCCCTCGTCGTTCTGATCTTGCATCGTCCATCCTGCCGGAGCTTCCACCACGGCCGGTTCAAACGCCGAAGGGCGCGAATGTTCCCCTCGAATGTCAACTTGTGCACACGCAGTCAGACTTCGCCCGACGCGACGAAGCGTTCATCGCAGAGACCTTTGCGATCGTCGGTCATGAGGACCAGACCCTGCCCCGGGTCACAGAGCATCGGGATTCGGGAAGCGATGACCGCCTGGTGGTGACACCGACAACCACTCGCCCACAATCGAAACGGCGAGAACGGCCGAAATCCGCTGTTTTCCACAAGGGCTGACCGGCTCATCGCGGGAATGGCTCGATTCGCCCCTTGTACACGCAACCGTTCACCCTGCGCTGGATTTGCCTGACTATACCTGTCCCTCACCCCGTCTGCCGTGTGCGAAGTTTCGCCGCGGCGGGGCCGGCGAAAGTCGGACGGGGTAACCCCAGCCCGGGTTCGCCGGGCCGCATTTCTCGCCCCTTCAGGGGGGCTTGTTCCGGGCCCGTCCTCCCACGGGTCCCGCAAACAAGGAGTACGCCATGAAGAAAACCCTCATCACCGCCGCCATCGCTGCGGCCGCACTCGCTCCTGCTGCCGTGATGGCTCAGGCCGCTGCACCGGCTGCCGCTCCCGCCGCGGCGGCGACCGCAACCGCCAACCCGACCACCGGCGCCAAGGTCTTCGACGCCGCAGGCGCTGACGTCGGCACTGTCGAGGCCGTCCAGGGCGACATCGTCACCGTCTCCACCGGCACCGCGCGCGCCGGTCTCCCCAAGAATGCCTTCGTCATGCGCGACAAGGGCCTGACCATCGGCATGACCAAGGCCGAGCTGGAATCGGCCGTGAACGGCGCCAAGGCCGAGAACACCGCCGCCAAGGATGCTGCGATCGTCGCCGACGCGCCCATCAAGAGCAGCGACGGCGTCGTGCTCGGCACCGTCAGCAAGGTGGAAGGCGACAACGTCACCGTGGCCCTCAGCGGCGGTTCGGCCGCGCAGCTCAAGAAGTCCTACCTCGGCCTCGGCGCCGACGGTTCGCTGGCTCTGGGCATGAGCGCTGCCGACTTCGCCAAGGCGACCCTGTCGGCCGCCGGCGGCCAGCCGGGCGCCGACGCCGCCGCGACCGCAGGCGGTGCGGCTGCAGCGACCACGCCCGAAGGCCAGTAAGCCTCTGCCTCATCCTGCCCTGGCAGGGTGACCGGCAAAGTGGCCGAGGGCCGGAAGCGATCGAACTCGCTTCCGGCCCTCTCTATTTATCCGGGTCAAAAAGGTCTTGCGATTCGCGCACCCGTTGCCCCAATAGAGGCGCGAGCCCGTCCAGACGCGCAACAAGCGCGCCGCCAGACCATCTTGGGGTCCGCATTGACCATCTCGGAACGCTTCACGGCCTTTTTCAAGGCCGTCCCGGGCATCGACGCCTCGCTCGACCTTGCGCGGCGCCGGGCCGCGACGATCGGGGGAGCGGTGCTGCTCGGCCTGGTCGCGATCGCTTTCGCATGGGCGGGTGACACCGCGCAGAAAGTGTTCCGCGCCTTCGCCGCCGTCCACCCTTACGCTCCGCTCGTCATGACACCCGCGATCTTCGCTGCCGTCGTCTTCATCACCCGGCGCTGGGCGCCCGCCGCGCGCGGCTCGGGCATTCCGCAGGTCATGGCGGCGAGTGAAAACCTCGAACTCGCCCGCTCGCCGCTGCTGCAGATGCGCACCGCCATCACCAAGCTGTTGCTGACGGTGACGATGCTGCTGGCCGGAGGCTCGGTCGGGCGCGAGGGGCCGACAGTACAGGTCAGTGCCGCGATCATGGTTGCCTGCCACCGCGTGCTGCGCGTGCCGATGACGGCGGGCGTGCTCATCGCGGGCGGTGCAGCTGGAGTCGCGGCCGCCTTCAACACGCCGCTGGCCGGGGTCGCTTTCGCGATCGAGGAACTCGCAGCCGCTTTCGAGCAGCGCGTCGCGGTGCTGGTGATGGGCGCGGTCGTCGTCTCCGGCCTCGTCAGCCTCGGGATCGCCGGGGACTACGTCTACTTCGGAGCCATGCGACAGACGCTGGAAGTCGGCTCGGTCGTGATGATCGCGCCGGTCGCGGGAATCTTGGGCGGCGTCCTCGGCGGGCTGTTTTCGCGCCTGCTGCTGGCCTGCGCGCGCGGCGAACATCCCCTTCTCGCGGCCATGCGTTCGCGGCCGGTAGCGACGGCGCTGATCTGCGGGCTTGTCGTCGCGGTGCTCGGCGTCGTCACCGGCGGCTCTACGTGGGGCACCGGCTACGAGACTACCCGCCTGATGATCGACGGCCAGCAGAGCGCCTCCCCCTGGTTCGGCCCGGCCAAGTTCGTCGCCACCGCCGCGACGGCGATCTCCGGCGCGCCGGGCGGCATCTTCGCGCCATCGCTGTCGGTCGGCGCGGGCTTCGGCGAACTGCTGTCCTACGTCTTCTCAGGCGATCCCATGCCCGCCGTCGTCCTGCTGGGCATGACCGGCTACTTCGTCGGCGTCGTGCGCGCGCCGCTGACCGCCGTGATCATTCTGATGGAGACCACCGCAAGCCGCGGGATGATACTGCCGCTGTTCCTGACAGCGATCATCGCCGATACCGCCAGCACGCTGGTGTGCCGGGAAAAGCTCTACCACGGCCTCTCGCGCGGGTTTCTGGCGAAAGGGTGACCGAGCGCCGTTCATCATCACCACGCGTCGTCATTCCCGCGAAGGCGGGAACCCATCTCCTGATGTTCCCTGTCGAGGCGTCATCAGTTGGGTCCCCGCCTTCGCGGGGATGACGGGCAAAATATCAAGACCCGGTGCGGTCGCAGCGATGAAACGCCAAAACGAAAAACCCCGCCGGTGAGGGCGGGGTTTTCGTTTTGGATGGTGGTGCGCCCGGAACGATTCGAACGTCCGACCCTCAGATTCGTAGTCTGATGCTCTATCCAGCTGAGCTACGGGCGCCTACCATTTTCAACCCAAACAAGGACCACATCACCCCCGGAAGGAAGAGTGGTGCGCCCGGAACGATTCGAACGTCCGACCCTCAGATTCGTAGTCTGATGCTCTATCCAGCTGAGCTACGGGCGCCTTGGAGGGCTGCCTCTAGGGGGGGAATCGGCATCGGTCAACGCCTATGTTCCGCTTTTTTGCATATTGTTTTCCACAGCCCCCAGATGCCGTTCGAGCGCCTCGGCCAGCGGGTAATCGAGCGGCGGCATCCTCAGTCCCGAGATCGCGCCGGGCGCGACCCATGCCACGTCGGCGGCCTCGATGGCGCGCGGCTCGCCCTGCCAGCGGGTGCAAATATAGAGAAGAATCACGAGCGGGCGCGACGGCCCCTTCCCGCCTTCCTCGACCGTAGCGGTGCGGCCGCTGGCGAAGCCCACCGCCTCCAGATCGCCCGGCGCTACGATTACGCCCAGTTCCTCTTCGAGTTCGCGTACAAGGGCGCCCTCCGGGCTCTCACCCGGCTCCAGCTTGCCTCCGGGAAATTCCCATAGGCCGCCATGCACTCCGATGAAATCGCGCTGCTGCATAAGCACTGTGCCGGAACGCCCGTCGTCGCGCCCGCCGTCATCGGGACGCACGAGTGCGCCTGCGACGACGAGTAAAGGTGTCGGTGGACTTTCCAGCTGTGCCTCCTGCCTTAATGCCTAATTAACGCTGCCGTGGGATCAGACGTCCCTCGCGCGAACTAGCACGGTGACCATGCGCCTTCATCGCCTTCTCAAGACGATCATCGAAAACCGGGACGGTGCGTCCACGGTCGAATACGGCATGATCCTCGCCTTCATCGTACTGGCCATCTTCGCCACGCTGCAGGGCGTGGCCAGCGAGACCGTATCTATGTGGAACAACGTAGCCGCCAAGTCGTCGGCTGCGATGTCCAAAAACTAGGGTGAAACAGCCTTAAGCGTTTATCAACGATTGCAGGCTAAAAAGAGATTGTCCAAGGCGCAGAAGAGAGACTGAAGCGAGGCGGACCGGGTACACTAGACTGCTTTATCAGGAGACCACCATGAAGTTTCTCGCCAAGCTGCGCCGCAACGAAAAGGGCGCTACCGCCATCGAATACGGCCTGATCGCCGCTCTCATCGCAGTTGCCGCCATCGCCGCCATGCAGGGCATGGGCTCGCAGCTCGTTTCGACCTTCTCGAAGACCTCGTCGGCAATGTCGAAGGGCGTCAGCTAATAGCTGAATACTTAATCTGTACTTACAGATTAAAGATTGAGGGGCGGCAGGGAAACCTGCCGCCCCTTTCGCTTTGTGCCCTGCGGAAACCATAAAGCCGCAATATCAGTAGGTTACGATCTTCACCTTCTGCCCCGGCGTCAGCGCGGTGTTCGCATCCATGCCGTTGAGCACCAGGAAACGGTCCACCGCCGCGTCGGTATAGGCCATCTTCGCCGCCAGCGAGCGCACGGTGTCGCCCTGCCTTACAGTGACGACGCGCAGCAATCGCGGCTTCACGCTGCCTGCATCCGCCGCCGAGATGCGCCGGATCGAGCGGAACATCGGCGTGAACACTTCTGCACCACCCGCCTGCGCCAGCGTCAGGAAGTGATAGGCCTGCCCGTTGCCGAAGTCGTAGGCGAAGACGACGACGTCCACCGCCCCGCTCTGCTGCTGCACCCGTGCGACTCCGTAAGCGGCGGGGATGCCATTCACCGTGGTTTTTTCGATGCTGGCGGGAGTGATTCGCGCCTGATTCGATTCGGTCAGCCCGGCGAAGACGCCGGTGATGTACGAATCGAGGCTGCCGCTCAGCTTCCCGCCGGAAAATTGTGCCTTCCCCGACGATCCGCTGATCGTAACAGCCTGCGTTCCGTTGACCATGAAGAAGCCGTCAGGGGCCTCGAAGGCGAATCGAAGTGTCGGATGCGTGAACTTTCGGCCGTCCACGACGCCCTGCTTGGGGTCGTCGCCATAGACCAGCCCGTCGATTCGCGTGAGGAAAGTGTCACGATTCGTGGTGCCGCTGCTCCCTTGCCCCGCATATGTCAGTGCGGAGCGCACGCGCGAGGCGGGATCGGGGTGAGTCGAGGCCCATTCCGGCGTCTGATTCGTGCTCCCGCGCAGCTGCGCCTCCAGCGCGTTCTGCCGCGCAAGGCTTTCCAGCACGCTCGACATCGCGCGCGGATCGTAGCCCGCGCGCTTGAGGTAGGTAATGCCCAGCTGGTCCGCCTGCAGCTCCTGCGAGCGTGAGAACTTCAGCGTAAGTAGCTGCGAACCTTGCGAAAACAGCTTCTGCCCGAATTGCCCGAAAGCGTTGTCGCCCAGCACCGCGCCCGCCAGCACCGAGCCCAGCACGCCAAGGATCTGGTTGCGCTGCGCCGCCTTCTGCCGCTGCGCCGAGTGCCGCGCGGCGACGTGGCCGACCTCGTGGCCGAGCACGCCCGCCATCTCCGCCTCGTTGTTCATCAGCGCGGTCAGCTGGCGCGTCACGTAGATATAGCCGCCGGGAATCGCGAAAGCGTTGTTCACCGGCGAATTGAGCAGGGTGACGGTGAAATCCCCCGTCGCGTTCGACAGGCCCGACTGCACCGCGATTCGCTTGCCAACCTGCTCGACGTAGCTGGCCTGCGGACCGGTCAGGCCGCCGCCGAATTCGGCCAGCAGTTCGGGATGGGCCTTGGCCCCTTGCGACTTGTCGGCAGCACTGATCGCATAGACTTGCGGCGCTTTCGACGCCTGCGCCTCCAGCCGCGCCGGCCCCGCCGAGACCACCAGCAGCCCCAGCGCCGAGACGACCGCGCCTCCCCGAACTCCGGCCCGAACCACGCGCTTCACGTTGGATACCATGTCGCTCCCTTCCTCCATTCTGCGGGCCGCCACCCGCGATTCTTGCCCTTCGCGCAACGAGTCGCACGGCGGGCTTGTTCCCTTGCGCCCTACATCTGCCCCTTCGCGAGCGGATGGCGCGAGTTCACCAGTTCCACCAGCCGCGCGCTGTCCACATGCGTATAGATCTGCGTCGTCGCGATGTCGGCATGGCCGAGCAGCATCTGCAGCACGCGCAAATCCGCGCCGCCTTCCAGCAGGTGAGTTGCGAAGGCATGGCGCAGCACGTGCGGCGAGACGCGCTCCGGATCGAGCCCCGCCCTGCCCGCCAGTGCCCGCAGCAACTGGAACAGCCGCACGCGCGTCAGGTGACCGCTTGCCCCGCTCGACGGGAACAGGAACCGCGAGGTCCCCTTCCGCAACGCCAGCCAGCGCGACAGCACCGCGCGAGAGCGGGTGCTGACCGGCACCATGCGCTGCTGCCCGCCCTTGCCGGTTATGTGGAGAAACGGCGCATCCCGCGGCACTGCGGTGACGGGGAGCGAAACCAGTTCGGTCGCGCGCAGGCCGGACCCGTAGAGCAGTTCGAGCAGCGCCAGCAGCCGCACCGCGTCGGACCGCTCGGAAGTCGCCTCCTCGTCCGCCTGCGCGAGAAACCGCTCGACTTCTTCGTGACTGAGCAGGCGCGGCAGCGGGCGGCGCACGCGCCCCTTGGGCAGCGCACCGGAAGGATCGTCCTTGCGCAGCCCTTCATCGATCAGGAAACCATAGAACTGCCGCAGCGCCGAACACCGCCGGGCGAGGCTGGACGCCGCCAGTCCGCTCCACGCGCCTCCGAGCCCCTCCAATGCCTCGGGCGTGGCATTGGCGACATCGCCCAGCACCTCGCGCGCGGCTTCGAGGTCGCGGCGATAGGCGGCGAGCGTATTGGCCGCCGCGCCGCGTTCCGCCGCCAGCATCGCCAGGAACCGCTCGGCGAGATCGTTCCCGGCCGCGGCCACAGTCACTGCGCTCAGACCCGCGCGACCGCCTCGGCGGCGATCATCCGCGCTTCGGCGTCGAGCCCCACCGACCGCAGCGCCGAGACGATGTGATAGAGGTGGCGCGGCGTCATGCGCTGCCAGTTGTCGCCCTGCATGCCGAAGGCCGCGAGCAGCGCGACACTGGCTTCGTCGCCGCGACTGGCGGCATGGTCGATCGCCTGAGTCCAGCGCGTGCTTCCAGCCATGTCCATCCCGGCATAGCGGGTGACCCGCTCGGCGTCGGCGCGATCGACGCGCTCCAGCCCGGCAAGACCGGCGGCAAGGAAGGCCGAGCGGCGCTTCTGCGTGCTGTCGTCGTCATCGACATACGTATTGAGCGTAGAACTGCCGACCGTCGCCACGCGCCCCGGTGCCGCAAGGATCAGCATGCCCCATGCCCGCGATCCGGCCTCGACCACGCTCGACCAGCGCAGGGCATTGGCGTCGTATCCCGCCGCCAGCATCGAGGCGATCAGCGAGGACGCGCTGTCGGCCATGTCGGCGCTGGGCGCCATGCGCGCGGCGGCAGCGGCCGTCAGCACCTGCCGCGCATAGAGCGCCGACCCGGTCACGTTCCAAAGCGCCTGCATCGCCGCCAGCCGAGCGGCGGGGTCCTGCTGCACATAAGCGTCCCGCAGCGATTCCGCGCGGTCCTGCCACTCGCCGGTGACATCGGGATCGGCGAAGATCTGCGAATAGAGGTCCACCATCGCCGCGTTGGACAGCACGCCCGCAGCCGCGGCACGATCCGCCGCCGCCGCCCGGCGGCCAAGGCTGACCATCGGCGCCAGCGCCGTCGCGTAATCGTAGGACGGCCCGGCCGTGGCCATCAGCGCGGTCGGCGGTTCCAGCCCCGTGCCGATCGCGAGACCGTAGCGCCACGGCGTCATCGTCGTGACCTTGTCCCACTCGATCGTCACCGCGCGCCGCGCCTTGCCGGCCGCGCCTGCGTACTTCTGCGCGAGCAGCAGGTCGATCTGGTCCATCTTGCCGCGAACCCGGTCGCGCTCCAGCTTCGAGATCGCCGCCGTGCTGTTGCCGCGAAACGCCTCGCAGATGGTGCGCGAGGTATTCCACGCGGCATCGTCACGCAGCGAGCCCTGCGTCGCCATCACCGGGCACATACCGGTGAAGTCGGCATTGCGGGCATAGACGTCGAACGCCACCTGCCCGAACGCCGGGGTGTAATCGGCGATGTCGAGATCTTGCAGCACCACGCGCGCCGCATCGGTCTCGCCCATGCGCAACAGCAGTCCGACGCGCATCGCCATGAAGTCGGCCGCGCTCATCCCGCTCGGCGGATTGAGGCGCGAGGCCAGCGCGCGGCGCAGCAGGATATGCCCCCAGCGGGAGACCAGTTGCCCCCGGTTGCCCTCCAGCGCGACGCGGATCAGGCTGCCGTTCTGCCCGGCGAGCGAGGCCAGCGGCAGGCCCCCTTCGTCGGCACCGAGCATCCCCGCCTCGTCGGCGGAGCGCCGCGCGGCGGGCGGCATGTCGATCACCACCTTGGCCCCGAGCAGCGCCTCGAAATCCTCGGGCGACATTTTCTCGAGTTCCTCGAGGCTCGGGATACGGCGCAAGGTGCCGTCGTCCTGCGCGATCACCGTGGGCGTCGCGCCCGGCGTACCGGTCGGGATCGCCTGCACCACCGGGGTCGAGGTCGCGGCGGGACGCGGAGCGCTCGACGCCGCAGCACTCGGCGCGGAGGAGTTCTGTGGCTTAGGGGCCTGGGTACGCGGCGCCTGCGGACGCGGGGTGGCCGAGCGCGCGGGTGCGGGCTCGTCGAACATCTTGGGCAGCAGCGATTCGGGGCTGTCCTGCGCCGCCGCCCACACCGAGGTCAGCGCCAGCGCGCCTCCCGCGAGCAGGTGCACCGCTCTCATTTCGACAGTTCCGGCAGCGGGATCGAGACGGTCTGCTGCGTCACCGGCTGCACGCCCGCGTCATTCCATGCGGCAATACCAAGGCCGACCACGGCAATCGGCAGGAGAATGGCAACGGCCGACGCTATACGGCGCCTGCGCTTTACGATGTTCACTCGGCTTCCTTCACCATGCTTGCGCTGCGACCTAGCGCAACTATAGGCGATCGGGCAATGGACGTTCAACAAACCCGGTTTTCCGCGCAGGAAATTGCAGCGCTCGCCCGCCGTATCGACCGGCCCATCGTGCTTGTCGGTATGATGGGCGTGGGCAAGTCCAGCGTCGGCAAGCGGCTTGCGAACCTGCTCGATTGCCCCTTCGTCGATGCCGACGACGAGATCGAACGCTCCGCGCAGATGAGCATCCCGGAAATCTTCGACGCTTATGGCGAGGACTATTTCCGCGACGGCGAGCGCCGGGTGATTTCCCGCCTGATCACGGACAGCGAGACCAGACGGCAGCGCATCGTCATCGCCACCGGCGGCGGCGCCTTCGTCAATGCCGAAACCCGCGCGCTGATCCTCGACAAGGCGATCACGATCTGGCTCGACAGCGAGGTCGATACCCTCGTCGAGCGCACTGCGCGAAAGGAGAACCGCCCGCTGCTGCGCGGCGGCAACCCGCGCGAAATTCTCGGCCGCCTGCGCGAGGAACGGGCGCAGCATTATTGCCAGGCGCCGATCCACGTGCTGAGCAGCGCAGGCCCGCACGTCCAGACGATCAACAAAGTACTTCAGGGAATTTCCCAATGGCTGTGATCCCCGTCGATATCGCCGGTCGCCCTTACGAAGTGCGCGTCGGCGCCGGGCTGCTCGCGGAACTCGCCCCCAACTGCCGGGGCAAGCTGCGCAAGCGCGGCGTGCCAATCGTCACCGACGCCAACGTCCACGCGGCCTGGGGCGACGTGGTGGAAAAGTCCCTGCGCGACAACGGCCACGAACCGCACTGGCGCATCCTGCCTGCGGGCGAGGCGACCAAGTCGTGGGACGAACTCTCGGCCACGGTGAACTGGCTGCTCGGCCTCGAAGTGGAGCGCGGCGATCACATCATCGCGCTGGGCGGCGGCGTGATCGGCGACCTCACCGGCTTCTGCGCCTCGGTGCTGAAGCGCGGGTGCCACTTCATCCAGGTGCCCACCACGCTGCTGGCACAGGTCGATTCGAGTGTCGGCGGCAAGACCGCGATCAACACGCCCGCCGGCAAGAACCTCGTCGGCGCGTTCCACCAGCCCTCGCTGGTGCTGGCCGACCTCTCGGCGCTGGAAACCCTGCCCGAGCGGGACTTGCGCGCGGGCTATGCCGAAGTCGTGAAGTACGGGCTGATCGACGACGCCGACTTCTTCGCCTGGTGCGACGGCAATGCCGCCGCGATGCTGGCGGGCGACAGCGCGCTTCGCGAATATGCGGTGGCGCATTCGGTCGCGGCCAAGGCGCGCATCGTGGCGGAGGACGAGTTCGAGACCACCGGCCGCCGCGCCCTGCTAAACCTCGGCCACACCTTCGGCCACGCGCTGGAGGCCGAGACCGGCTTCGGCGACCGCCTGCTCCACGGCGAGGGCGTCGCACTGGGCATGGTGCTGGCAGCGCGCTACTCGGCAAGGCGCGGGCTGATGCCGCAGGCAAGCGCCGAGCATGTGGCGCAGCATATCGGCGAGATCGGGCTGCCTGCCAGCCTCAACGCGCTCGGGATGGACTGCGACGGTGCCGCTCTCGTGCAGCACATGCTCCACGACAAGAAGATGGACGCCGGCACCCTGCCCTTCCTGCTGATGAAGGGCATCGGCCAGACCTACCTCGACAAGCAGGTTTCGCTGGAAGACGTGGCGGCGTTCCTCGACGAGGAATTGGGGCGCTGACGCTCTCCTGAGCACCGTCCCTTCAACGTCGTCATTGCCATTCACCTCTTGGCGCCTTGTGGCATCTTTGAGTGCCGTTGAGTGCCATTGAATGCACCCTGCAAAACGCCGTGCTTATGCGCCGCTTCGTGGCCGTGCAGCGACGAAGCCCGGATCGATACAGGCTCGCGAACGTTGTATATTTGCACGCTCTTTCAACGGAGTAGGCGTTTGACACGCTGGCCGGGGGGCCAAGACGCCCCGTGCGAATCCCCCGGGGCGTTGCGGAAGGCGGCAGGTCGATCGGCCTGCCGCCTTTTCGTTAGCCACGCATTCAGGTTTGACCCTGTTACGTCGACATGACATTGCTCGCGCAGGAACGGCGATTACGCCGATGCACAAGATAATTACGGGACAGACATGACCGCACCCGAAGCGACGCCCAACCTCGACTTCCCCGAAGAAGCGGCGCGAGATGACCGCGCTTTCCTGGGCCATCCCAAGGGGTTAGGCCTGCTCGGCCTGGTCGAGGGTTGCGAGCGCTTCTCCTACTATTCGATGCAGACGCTGCTGACGCTCTACATGGTCAAGTACCTGCTGGTGCCGGGGCGGCAGGAGGGCGTGATCGGGCTGGACTGGGTCACAACGCACGTGTTCCCCGGTCTTTCCGGGCAACCGCTGGCCTCGGAAATATTCGGACTTTACACGGCTTTAGTCTATCTGACCCCGATCCTCGGCGGCATTCTGGCCGACCTCCTGCTGGGCCGCCGCGCCGCGCTGATCGCGGGCGGCGTGGTCATGTCGCTCGGCCATTTCCTAATGGCGTTCGAAAGCGCCTTCCTGCTGGCGCTGATATCGCTGGTGGTCGGCGTCGGCCTGTTCAAGGGCAACATCGCCAGCCAGGTCGGCGAACTCTACAAGCAGGGTGATATCCGCCGCGCGATGGCGTTCCAGATTTTCTACATATTTATCAATGTCTCGGTAATCGTCGCGCCGCTGATCTCGGGCACGCTGGGTGAGAAAGTCGGCTGGCACTGGGGCTTCGGCTGCGCCGGCGTGGTCATGGTGCTCGGCCTGCTTTTGTACATCTACGCAAAGCCCTGGCTGCCCGCCGACAGCAAGGCCGCCAAGTCCTCCGAGCCCCGCGCCACGTTCGAGAAGGGAGACGGCCCACGTCTTCTGGCCGTGCTGGTACTGGTGCCGATCATGGGCATCTCGCTCCTGACCAACCAGCAGATTTTCAACGCTTATCTCGTCTGGGCCGATCAGCAGTTCCAGCTCAGCTTCATGGGTGAGACGCTGCCGACCAGTTGGATGATCACCATCGACGCGACGCTCAGCTTCTCGATGCTGGTGGCCGTCGCCGCGTTCTGGGCCTTCGTCGGCAAGCGCACCGGCAAGGAGCCGGACGAACTGGGCAAGATGATCCTCGGCTGCGCCTTCATCGTCGGCGGCGCGGCGTGCCTCTATATGGCTGCGGCGACGCAAGGTGCTGGAAAGATTGGTCTATTCTGGCCGGTCATGTTCCACCTCGTGAACTCGATCGGCTTCGCGCACCTGCTGCCAGTCAGCCTAGCGCTGTTCACCCGCCTTGCCCCGCGCGCGCTGAACGCCTCGATCGTGGGAATCTACTACCTTGCGTTCTTCGGCGCGAACCTGGCTGTCGGCAAGATCGGCACGCTGCTCTCGACGATGCCGACGACGCAGTTCTGGCTGCTGCACATGGCCTCCGCCATGGTCGCGACGGTCGGCTTCGCGGTGTTCAAGCTGTTCTTCGCCAAGCGGCTGATGGGCACCGCGCACTGATGCCCGTCATCGGCTGCCTGCTGCTGATCGTCCTGCCTCTGCTGGGCCTCGCAGCAGGCGGCTTCCTGTGGGGAGTCGAGGGCGCGAAGTGGGGCGCCGGGATCGGCTTTTTCGTCGCGCTCGTGGCCTTCGGCGGCGGTAGCTACGCTTTCATCAAGGGCATTCGCGGCCGCTAAAATCAGCCAAAAACGGCTACCGACTGCATACCCGCAATGGCTGGAACGCCATCGGCGTTCCACTGCATGATGTGCTCGCTCGCCCCGCCATGCGCCGCATGCAGGCTGGTCGAGCGGATCATCCACCAGCCGTCCGCAGAGGGCTTCGCGTCCAGCCTGTTGACGTGCCACTGCATCGAGGAAATCGGCACCTTGAAGCCCAGCAGCGGCCACACCGCCACCGGCAGCACATCGCCGCACAGCAAGCACTCGACCTCGGGATCGAGGCCCCTACGCTCACGCGGCCGCACCCACCAGGCGAGGTCCGCCTCGCCCAGCGCATTCTTCGGCATGGCGAAGCGCGCCTCGAAGTGATTGCGCAGGAAAGCCGGGGCATGATCCATCGGCACCGCCTTCGCCTCGTCGAGCGCAATGACGCCGTCCGGCAGCGGATAGTGATCGATCGACAGCACGCTCTCGATCTGGCGCATAAAGACGAAGGCGGCGGTGAAGCCCACTCCCGCCTCGCTGGTGAGTTCGGCGGAAACCCAGGTCGCATTGCGCCCCTGCCGCAGCACTTTCGCGCGAGCCTTGATGCGCCCGGCCAAGGGGCCGACCATCGAAAGCTGACCCGAGCGCAGCGGCGGCAGATCGTCGGAAACGCCTTTTGCCACCGCCAATGCGATCGCCGAAGTCAGTCCTCCGTAAGCGGTGCGCCCCTGCAGCCAGTCCTCGGTGATCTCCAGCGCGAAACCGCCGTCGAGCGGCTCCGCAGCGGCAAGCATATCTCCCAGCCCCGCCATCAGAACAGCCGCGATCCATCGGGTACGCGCTTGTCGGGCGAGAACAGCGTCACCCGCCCTTCCTCGTCCGCGAAGCCGAGCGTCAGCACTTCGGACAGCGCCTTGCCGATCTGGTGCACGGGAAAGTTCACGACCGCCGCCACCTGCCGCCCGGTCAGCTCCTCAGGAGAATAGAGCGCGGCCACCTGGCCGACGCTCTTCTTCTCACCGATGCCGGGACCGAAATCGATCCGCAGCTTGTAACTGGGTTTCCGTGCGCCCTCATAGACTTCCGCGCCGACGATCGTGCCGATGCGGATGTCCACCTTGAGGAAATCGTCGAAGCCTATGGTTTCGCCCGGAGGCGCGGCAGGGTCGTGATCGAGATGCATGTCACTCCATCTCGAGGATGATCGCATCCACCGCAAGGCTTTCCCCCGCCTTGGCGTTGACGGACTTCACCGTGCCCGACTTCTCGGCGCGCAGGATGTTTTCCATCTTCATGGCCTCGACCACTGCCAGCGGTTGCCCTGCCTCGACCTTGTCGCCCTCGCCTACGCTCAGCGAAACGAGGAGGCCCGGCATCGGGCAGATCAGGTACTTCGAGAGGTCCGGCGGGATCTTCTCGATCATGTGCTGCGTGTAACCAGCGATGTGCGCGGGCAGGCAGTCTACCTTGTGGATCGCGCCGCGCGTGGTCATCCGGAAACCGGTGCGGGTGACGTCCAGCTTGAGCGTCAGATCCTCGCCATCGACCTCGGCATCCACGAAGCGGTCGCCCGGGGTGTATTCCAGCTCCAGCTCGACTTCCTCGCCGTTGACCGTCAGCAGGTCTTCGTCGAGCTCCACCGCGAAGACATCGCCATCGATGGTCACGGTCCACTCACCCGGAGGATCGAGCGGCGCGCCCAGCTGGCCTTCGACCCGGCGCGAACGATCGGCGCGCGCGGTGGCGACGAAGGCGGCGACGGCTGCCAGCTGCACCTTCAGCTCGTCCGACGCCGGTGCGCCGTGGAAGCCTTCGGGATATTCCTCGGCGATGAAGCCGGTGGTCAGCTCGCCCGAGCGGAAGCGCGGGTGCTGCATGATGGCCGAGACGAAGTCGATGTTGTGGCCCAGACCCTCGATCTCGAACGCATCGAGCGCGGCGATCTGCTTGTCCGCCGCCTCGTCGCGCGTCTCGCCCCAGGTGATCAGCTTGGCGATCATCGGGTCGTAGAACATCGAGACTTCGCCGCCTTCGTAGACGCCATCGTCCACGCGGATGCCGTCGATGCCCCGGCGGCCGTTCTCCTCGCCGTCATCCGTCCAGCCTTCGACCGGCGGATTGTAGCGCACGAGGCGGCCGGTGGAGGGTAGGAAGCCGCGATAGGGATCTTCGGCGTAGACGCGGTTCTCGATGGCCCAGCCGTCGATCTTCACATCGTCCTGCGTCAGTTCCAGCTTCTCGCCTGCCGCGACGCGGATCATCTGCTCGACCAGGTCGACGCCGGTGATCGCTTCGGTGACTGGGTGCTCCACCTGCAGGCGGGTGTTCATTTCAAGGAAGTAGAAGCTCTCGCCCGTCGGGTCCGCGCCCGAGACGAT
Source organism: Novosphingobium sp. HR1a (assembly GCF_015594425.1). NCBI lineage: Bacteria > Pseudomonadati > Pseudomonadota > Alphaproteobacteria > Sphingomonadales > Sphingomonadaceae > Novosphingobium > Novosphingobium sp. HR1a. Next base: position 41,518 of record NZ_JABXWS010000029.1, on the reverse strand, counting down.
CAGTTCCACTGTGCCCGCCGAATAGTAACCCACCGCGCGCGACAGGGCGACGCACTGCTCGCCCATCGCCTTGCGCATCGCCGGCGTGACGAAGGGCGACGGCGCTTCCTCGACCACCTTCTGGTGGCGGCGCTGGATCGAGCATTCGCGCTCGTTCAGGTAGAGGATGTTGCCGTGCTTGTCGCCGAGGATCTGAATCTCGATGTGGCGCGGGTTGAGGATGAACTTCTCGATGAAGACGCGGTCGTCGCCGAACGAGTTCAGGCCCTCGCGCTTGGTAGCCTCGAAGCCTTCGCGCACGTCGTTTTCGTTGTAGGCGAGGCGCATGCCCTTGCCGCCGCCGCCCGCGCTGGCCTTCATCATCACCGGGTAGCCGATCTCGGCCGAGATGCGCACCGCATGCTCGGTATCCTCGATCTCGCCGACGAAGCCGGGGACGACGTTGACGCCGGCGGCCTTGGCGAGCTTCTTGGACTCGATCTTGTCGCCCATCGCCGCGATCGCGCCGACAGGAGGGCCGATGAACTCGATGCCCTCTGCCGCCAGCGCCTCTGCGAACGAGGTGCGCTCGGACAGGAAGCCGTAGCCGGGGTGCACGGCGTCGGCGCCGGTCTGCTTGGCGGCGGCGATGATCTTGTCGGCAATCAGGTAGGACTGCGCGGCCGGCGCGGGGCCGATGTGCACAGCCTCATCCGCCATCTGCACGAACGGCGCGCGGGCGTCGGCGTCGGAATAGACGGCGACCGTGGCGATACCCATGCGGCGCGCCGTCTTGATGACGCGGCAGGCGATTTCGCCCCGGTTTGCGATCAGGATTTTTTTGAACATGGCACCTCGAAGCCCCATTCGGGGTCTTGTTTGTTGGCGGTCGGAAACAGGAACTGCAGCGCCTGCGGCGAGAGGACGTGATAGGCCGTGGCGTGGGTCAGATCCTCACGCGGCGAGAGGCAGACCAGCGAGCCGCCCGCTGCCGCGACGCGCTGCGCGGCCCGAGCGGTTTCCTGACCTTCGTTCGAATATGTCAGATACAACGGACCGGCCCGGGGAGACGTAGCGATCAGCCCTGCGGCCGCTTTGGCGAGGGCCGCGTCATCCCACCACAGGCTCGCGTCGATGGCGGCATAACGGTGGAACAGGCCAGGCTCGCGCAGCCACGTCTCGACGATGAACAGACCGGCGAGCGATTCACCGATCACGCCATCGTCGCCATTGGTGCGATAATCCGCCTCGATCAGCGGCTTGACCTTGTCGCGCAGGAAGGCGCGAAAACGCGTGGACTGGCCTGCAGTCGGATACTGTTTGTGCTGCGCTGCATTGCCCGCGCTGCCGATCAGTTCGGCGCGGCGGTCCTTGCTTTCGATGCCGACGACGATCACCGGCAGCGAGCGCCCCCAGACCGCATTCAGCGCGCTCGTTCCGGCAACATGCAGGAAGTCCTGCGAAAGCCCCCCGTCGATGAGGTACAGCACCGGATAGCGCTTAGCCCCATCCGCATAGCCTTCGGGCAGATAGACGTTGATCTGTCTCGAATCGCCGTCGGCAAAATCCACGAGGTGTGTTTGCCCGATCGTGATCGGGGTCGGCGCGGACGAGGCGGCTACCGCAACGCCCGGCACGGAAAGGAGGCAGGACAACGCCAGCAGCATTGATCCCGCCCGTTTCATCACTCGGCAGCCTCCAGCTTTGCGCAGCCCTTGGGCATGCGCTGGGCCTCGACTTGCGCCGGCGTCAGTTCGATGGCCATCGGCTTGAGGCCGAGGCGGGCGAACATCGCAAGGTCGTTGTCGTCGCCCGCATTCGGCGCGGTGAGCAGCTTGTCGCCGGTGAAGATCGAGTTCGCACCCGCCAGGAAGCACATCGCCTGCGTCATCTCCGACATCGACTCGCGACCGGCAGAGAGGCGCACCATCGATTGCGGCATGGTGATGCGCGCGACCGCCACGGTGCGCACGAACTCGACGTCGTCGATCTTCGCGAGCGGCGTATCGGCCAGCATGTCGCCCAGCACGGTGCCCTTGACCGGCACCAGTGCGTTGACCGGCACCGATTGCGGGTGCTCGGGCAAGGTGGCGAGCGTGTGGACGAAGCCCACGCGATCGGCGCGCGTCTCGCCCATGCCGACGATGCCGCCCGAGCACACGTTGATGCCCGCCATGCGCACGTTCGACAGCGTATCGAGGCGGTCATCCATCGTGCGCGTGGTGATGACCTGATCGTAGCGCTCGGGTGAAGTGTCGATGTTGTGGTTGTAGTAATCGAGGCCCGCGTCGCTCAGCATGTCGGCCTGATCGGGGGTCAGCATGCCCAGCGTCATGCAGGTTTCCATGCCCATCGCGCGCACGCCCTTCACCATCTCGATGATGGCGGGCATGTCGCGGTCCTTGGGGTTGCGCCAGGCGGCGCCCATGCAGAAGCGGGTCGAGCCCTGATCCGCCGCCTGCGCCGCGCGCTGGAGCACCTGCTGCACCTCCATCAGCTTGGTCGCCTTGACGCCGCTGTTGGCCGAAACCGACTGCGAGCAGTAACCGCAATCCTCCACACACCCGCCGGTCTTGATCGAGAGCAGCGTGGAAAGCTGCACTTCGTCGGCCTTGTGGCTGGCCCGGTGGACCTCGGCGGCGCGGAAGACCAGCTCGGTGAACGGCAGGTCGAACAGCGCCGCGATTTCCTCACGGGTCCAGTCAGTGCGGGGGGCGAAGGCGGGGGTTTGGGTCATAGTCATTCCTCAGGCGGCACGCGCGCGGCTCGGAGCCAAAGCCCTGTCATAGAACGCGATGCCGCGCTGATCCAGCATCCCCTTACTCGGCCGCCTGCAGTTCGGAGCCGGCCGGCGGCATGTTGTGGCCGAGCAGGCGCAGCACATCGGCAGCACATTCGACCACGTTCGAGCCGGGACCGTAGATGCCCTGAACGCCGGCGTTGCGCAGGTATTCGTAATCCTTCGCCGGGATCACGCCGCCGGCGATCACCTTGACGTCGCTGCGCCCGGCATCGCGGAGCTGCTGGATCAGTTCGGGGATCAGCGTCTTGTGACCGGCCGCGAGGCTGGAGGCACCGACGACGTCGACTTCGTTCTGCAAGGCCAGCACCACGGTTTCCTCGGGCGTCTGGAACAGCGGGCCGGAGACGACCTCGAAGCCCATGTCGCCGAAGGCCGAGGCGATGATGTTGGCGCCGCGATCGTGGCCGTCCTGGCCCATCTTGGCGACGAGCAGCTTGGGCTTGCGGCCAAGGCGGCGCTCCACCGCAGCCACGCCGTCGAGCACCTGCTGCCAGCGGCTGTCGCCCTCGTAAGGCGCGCCGTAGACACCCTTCACCGGGGTCGGCTGAGTGCCGTAGCGCTCGAAGCTCTCCTCCATCGCGGAGGAAATCTCGCCGAGCGTCGCGCGCGCACGGGCCGCTTCGACCGCGAGAGCCAGCAGGTTGTTCTCGATGCTGGCGGGCGCGGCGGCACCATCTGCCAGCGCCTTGAGTGCGGCCTGGCACACGGCTTCGTCGCGCTCCGCCTTCATCTTGTTGATGCGAGCGATCTGGCCTTCGCGAACCTTGGCGTTGTCGATGTCAAGCGTCTCGATCGCGTCCTCGGCGGCGAGGCGGTACTTGTTGACGCCGACGATCACGTCGTCACCCCGGTCCACGCGCGCCTGACGGGAAGCGGCGGCGGTTTCGATCATCGCCTTGGGCCAGCCGGCGGCGACCGCCTTGGCCATGCCGCCATCGGCCTGCACCCGCTCGATGATCTCCCAGGCCTGATCGACGAGGCTCTGCGTCAGCGATTCGATGTAGTACGACCCACCCAGCGGATCGACGACATTGCACATGCCGGTCTCCTCCTGGATGATGATCTGTGTATTGCGAGCGATGCGCGCCGAGAAGTCGGTCGGCAGCGCGATCGCCTCGTCCAGTGCGTTGGTGTGCAGCGACTGGGTGCCGCCCAGCATCGAGGCCATAGCTTCGATCGTGGTGCGGATCACGTTGTTGTAGGGGTCCTGCTCCTGCAAGCTGACGCCGGAGGTCTGGCAGTGGGTGCGCAGCATCTTCGAACGCTCATCCTTGGCGCCGAGATCGGTCATCACGCGGTGCCACAGCACGCGCGCGGCGCGCAGCTTGGCCACTTCCATGAAGAAGTTCATGCCGATCGCGAAGAAGAACGACAGGCGGCCCGCGAACTTGTCGATGTCGAGGCCCGAGGCCACGCCGTATTTCACATATTCGGCACCGTCGGCGATGGTGAAGGCCAGTTCCTGAACCTGCGTCGCGCCGGCTTCCTGCATATGGTAGCCGGAAATCGAGATCGAGTTGAACTTGGGCATCTCGCGGCTGGTGTAGCCGAAGATGTCCGAGATGATCCGCATGCTCGGCTCGGGCGGGTAGATGTAGGTGTTGCGGACCATGAACTCCTTGAGGATGTCGTTCTGGATGGTTCCGTCGAGCAGCTTGCGATCGACGCCCTGCTCTTCACCGGCGACGATGAAGAAGGCGAGGATCGGGATCACCGCGCCGTTCATGGTCATCGAGACGGACATCTTGTCGAGCGGGATGCCGTCGAACAGGATCTTCATGTCTTCGACCGAGTCGATCGCCACGCCCGCCTTGCCGACGTCGCCCACCACGCGCGGGTGGTCGGAGTCATAGCCGCGGTGCGTTGCGAGGTCGAAGGCGACCGACAGGCCCTTCTGGCCCGCCGCGAGGTTGCGGCGGTAGAAGGCGTTCGATTCCTCGGCGGTGGAGAAGCCCGCGTACTGACGGATGGTCCAGGGCCGGCCCGCATACATCGAGGCGCGCACGCCGCGCGTGAAGGGCGCGAAGCCCGGAAGGCCTGGATCGACGGTCACGTCCTCGGCGGTGTAGAGCGGCTTGACCGCGATGCCCTCGGGCGTGTCCCAAGTAAGGTCCTTGCCCTTGACTTCCTTGGTCGCCGCTGCCTGCCAGTCGTTGATGTCGGGCATCGTGGTATCCTCTTTTACTCGTCGTCCCGGACTTGATCCGGGACCGGTGCCTGTCTTTAAGCGGGGCCTCTCTTCAAGGTGCCTCGCCGCGAGGTGAGCCGTTCCCGGCCAGCGGTCCCGGGTCGAGCCCGGGACGACGTCAGTTCAATGCGCGCCCTTCGGCGTTTCCATGATCTCGGTAAGCTGGCCACCCATGTCCTTGGGGTGGACGAAGAAGATCAGCGTCCCGTGCGCACCCATGCGCGGCTCGCCCAGCACGCGCTTGCCGAGGCCCTCGAACCACGCCTTGGCGGCGTGGATATCGGGCACTTCATAACAGATGTGATGCTGCCCCCCGAGCGGGTTCTTCTCCAGCCACTTGCCGACCGCCGAGTCCGGCGAGGTGGGCTGGAGCAGCTCGATCTGCGTGCCCGCAGTGCCATCCTCGCCCGGCGTGTTGACGAAGCAGACGCGCACCTGCTGACTTTCGAGCACGAACGGCTCGGTCACGTCGGTAGCGCCCATCACCTCCCTGTAGAACGCGATGGAAGCGTCGAGATTGGGCGTGGCGACGCCGATGTGGTTGAGGCGGCCGAGCTTCATGCCAGTTATCCTACGTTCTCGATGACGTTTTCGATCACAAGGGCGATGCCCTGCCCGCCGCCGATGCACATGGTGACGAGGCCGTACTTGCCGCCGATGCGCTTCAGCTCGTACATGGCCTTGATGGTCAGCATGGTTCCCGTCGCGCCGACGGGGTGACCGATCGAGACGCCCGAACCGTTGGGGTTCACCTTCGCCGGATCGAAGCCGAGCACCTTGGCGACGGCGGCCGCCTGCGCGGCGAAGGCCTCGTTGCTCTCGATCACGTCCATCTGGTCAAGGTTCAGCCCGGCGCGCTTAAGGGCGATCGGCACGGCCTTGATCGGACCTTCGCCCATGTATTCCGGCTCGACGCCCGCGTGACCCCAAGCGACGATGCGCGCGAGCGGCTTGAGGCCGCGCTTCTCGACTTCAGCACCCGTGGCGAGCACCACGGCGGCGGCGCCGTCGTTGATGCCGCTCGCGTTGCCCGCCGTGACCGTACCGTCCTTCTTGAAGGCCGGGCGCATCTTGCCCAGCACTTCGACGGTGGTGTCGGCCTTCACGTGCTCGTCGGTGTCGAAGACGGTGACACCCTTGCGGGTCTTCACCTCGACGGGAAGAATCTGGTCCTTGAAGCGGCCTTCGGCGATGGCATGCGCAGCGCGGGCGTGGCTGGTCGCGGCGAGCGCGTCCATGTCCTCGCGGCTCACGCAGTGGCGCTCCGCCACATTCTCCGCCGTGATGCCCATGTGGTAGCCGCCGATGGCGTCCGACAGGCCGAGCGTCAGCGCGTCTTCCTGCGTGTTGGCGCCCATCTTCCTGCCCCAGCGCACGCCGTGGTCATGGTAGGGGATGTTGGACATGACTTCGGCGCCGCCTGCGAGCGTCACCGAGGCTTCGCCCAGCTTCATCATCTGTGCGGCCGAGACGATCGCCTGCACGCCCGATCCGCACAGGCGGTTCAGCGTCAGCGCCGGAGTGGCGAGCGGGATGCCGGCATTGATGCCGATCACGCGGGCCAGCATCTGGTCGCGCGCGCTGGTGGGCATGACCTGGCCGATGACCACATGCTCCACCGCGTCCGCCTCGATCCCGGCGCGGGCAAGCGCTTCGGTAGCGACGAGGCCGCCGAGGTCCGAAGGCATGAACGACTTCAGCGAACCGCCGAAATCGCCGACTGCCGTGCGCACGCCGCTGACGATGTAGATCTCTTCCATGACCTGACTTCCAATCCCTTATCCTTCGACCGGGCGCCGTATTCGGCTTTCACATCCGGTCCGTGTACTCTCAAAAAGGCCACCTGCCGTGCGTCACAGCGGGATGTTGTCGTGCTTCTTCCAGGGATTCTCGAGTTCCTTGTTCCGCAGCTTGCGCAGGCCCAGCGCGATGCGGCGGCGGGTCGAGTGCGGATAGATGACCTCATCGATGTAGCCCCGGCTTGCCGCCACGAAGGGGTTGGCGAAGCGGTCCTCGTATTCCCTGGTCTTGGCGGCGATGCCGTCGGCGTCCTGACCGCGGAAGATGATCTCAACCGCGCCCTTGGCGCCCATCACCGCGATTTCCGCAGTGGGCCAGGCGTAGTTGAGATCGCCGCGCAAGTGCTTGGAACTCATCACGTCATAAGCACCGCCATAGGCCTTGCGGGTGATGACAGTGATCTTGGGCACGGTCGCCTCGGCATAGGCGAACAGCAGCTTGGCGCCGTGCTTGATGATGCCGTTGTGCTCCTGGTCGGTGCCGGGCAGGAAGCCCGGAACATCGACGAAGGTGATGAGCGGAATGCTGAAGGCATCGCAGAAGCGCACGAACCGCGCCGCCTTCTTCGAGGAGTTGATGTCGAGCACGCCCGCCAGCACCATCGGCTGGTTGGCGACGATGCCGACAGTCTTGCCCTCGACCCGACCGAAACCGATGATGATGTTGCCCGCGTGGAGCGGCTGGAGCTCGAAGAACTCGCCCTCGTCCACCGTCTTGCGGATCACTTCGTGCATATCGTACGGCTGGTTGGCCGAAGGCGGAATGATCGTGTCGAGGCTGGGCTCCAGACGGTCCCATGCGTCGGCGGAGGGACGTTCCGGCACGCCGTCGCGGTTGGACGAGGGCAGGAAGTCGAAGAAATCGCGCGCCGCGAGCAGCGCCTCGATGTCGTTCTCCAGCGCAAGGTCGGACACCGAAGTCTTGCTGGAGTGCGTGATCGCGCCGCCCAGTTCCTCCTGCGTGACGACTTCGTTGGTGACCGTCTTCACCACTTCGGGGCCGGTGACGAACATGTAAGAGCTGTCCTTCACCATGAAGATGAAGTCGGTCATCGCCGGCGAGTACACCGCGCCGCCCGCGCAGGGCCCCATGATAAGCGAGAGCTGCGGCACCACGCCCGATGCCAGCACGTTGCGCTGGAACACGTCGGCATAGCCGCCGAGCGAGGCCACGCCTTCCTGAATGCGTGCGCCGCCGGAATCGTTGAGGCCGATGACCGGCGCGCCCACTTTCAGCGCGGCGTCCATCACCTTGCAGATCTTCTGCGCGTGGCGGGCCGAGAGCGAGCCGCCGAACACGGTGAAGTCCTGGCTGAACACGTAGACGAGGCGGCCGTTGATGGTGCCCGAACCGGTAACCACGCCGTCGCCGGGGATCTTCTGGTCCTGCATGCCGAAGTCGACGCAGTCATGCTCGACATAGAGGTCCATCTCCTCGAAGCTGCCTTCGTCGAGCAGCACGTCGAGGCGTTCGCGCGCGGTCAGCTTGCCCTTGGCATGCTGCGCGTCGATGCGCTTCTGACCACCACCCAGCTTTGCGGCGGAGCGGCGCTTCTCCATTTCGGCGATATTTGCGGACATCCGGATTCCCTTGCCTCGGCGCACACAGCGTCAATTGCTGCATCCGCGTAAGACCGGGAAAGGCCTCTGGTCAACTGTTTTTAATCGACCGGTTAAACTTATCCGGGGTGCGTCTGCGATCTATCCGTCAGGCGATATGACCGAGCCCACCCACCCGTCATTGCGAGCGAAGCGAAGCAACCCAGGGCAGCATTACGCCGCCCTGGGTTGCTTCGCTTCGCTCGCAATGACGAAAGAGGTTTTCGTCCTCCTACTTCATCAGCACCAGTTCTTCCGACATCGTCGGGTGAACCGCCACGGTGGCGTCGAAATCGGCCTTGGTCAGCCCCGCCTTCACCGCGATCGCCGCGACCTGGATCAGTTCCGGCGTGTCCGCGCCGATCATGTGGATGCCCAGAACCTTGTCGGTCTCGGCATGGCAGATCATCTTGTAGAGCGAGCGCTCGTTGCGCTGCGCCAGCACGTTCTTCATCGAGCGGAAGTCGCTGGTGTAGACCTTGCAGGTGCCGAACTGCTCGGTCGCCTGCGCTTCGGTCAGGCCCACGCCCGCGAGCGGCGGGTGGCTGAACACTGCAGAGGCAATGCACGAATAGTCCACGCTGGCCTCCTTGCCGCCGAACACGCGGTCGGCGAAGGCTTGTCCCTCGCGGATGGCGACGGGGGTGAGCTGCACGCGGTCGGTCACGTCGCCCACCGCATAGATGCTCGGCACGCTGGTGCGCGCGTTCTCGTCCACCGCGATGGCGCCCTTTGCGTTCAGCTTCACGCCGACGTCTTCGAGGCCGAGGCCCTCGATATTGGGCACGCGTCCGGTGGCGAACAGGACGAGGTCGACTTCGATCGGCTCGTGATTGCTCATGTGGACGACCAGCGAACCGTCCTCCTGCTTCATGATCTTCTCGAAGTTCGCGTTGAAGCGGAACTCCATCCCCTTCGCCAGCGAGATCTGGAGCAGGCGGTCGCGCACGCTTTCATCGTAACCGCGCAGGATCTGGTCGGAGCGGTTGATGAGCGTCACATGGGCGCCGAACTGGTGGAAGATGCCCGCGAACTCGTTGGCGATATAGCCCGCGCCCGCGATCAGCACGCGCTTCGGGATCGCGTCGAGGTGGAACGCTTCGTTGGAGGTGATGCCATGCGTATGCCCCGGGCATTCCGGCACATGCGGCCGCGCGCCGGTGGCGATCAGGATATGCTTCGCGGTCTTCTTCTCGCCGTTCGCCAGCGTAATCTCGTGCAGGCCGGTGATCGTCGCGCGCTGGTGGAAGATCTCGACCTTATTGTTGTCGAGCGTCTGCGTGTAGAGGCCATTGAGGCGGTCGACGTCGCCCAGCACGTTGTCGCGCAGGGTCTTCCAGTCGAACTTGGGCTCGCCGACGTCCCACCCGAAGTGGCGCGCGTCCTCGAGGTCTTCGGCGAAGTGCGCGGCGTAAACGAGCATCTTCTTGGGCACGCAGCCCCGGATCACGCACGTACCGCCGACCCGGTACTCCTCCGCCACCGCCACGCGCGCGCCGTAAGCGGCCGCCACGCGGCTGGCGCGCACGCCGCCCGAACCGGCGCCGATGGTGAAGAGGTCGTAGTCATAATCGGCGTCTTGTGCGGGCATGCGATGAAGCTCCTTTGGTCGCGGGGCATATGGGACATGGGGCCTGCGATTGCCAGCACACGGGGACGCGGCAGGCGCATTTCCATCCGGCGCTCAAGAATTTCTTCCTGCCGCTTTGACCTCGGAACGCATTGTCAACTTTATCAGTTGAGTTTACATTCGAGCCCATAGCACAAGGGAGATCGCCGATGCCCCGTTCTCTTCAAAGTCGTTCGCCCCAGAGCGAATCCGAAAAGCAGGAACCGCTGATCCTTCTCGTCCCCGGCCTCGACGGCAGCGGACCGCGCCACTGGCAGCGGCGCTGGGCGGAAGAGTTCGACAATGCCCAGCTGGTGGAGCTGGGCACCTGGGACACCCCCCACCGCAACACCTGGATCAACCGTTTGAACCTGGCCGTGCACCGCGCGGGACGGCCCGTGGTGATCGTCGCCCACAGCCTCGGTTGCATCCTGACCGCGTGGTGGTCCAAGTTCGAGCAGCCGAGCTGGTCCGCCCCGGTGATCGGCGCGATGCTGGTCGCGCCGCCGGAAGTCGACTTTTTTCCGCGCGACGAACGGGTGACCGGCTTCGCGCCGACGCCTGCCGATGCGCTGCCCTTCCCTTCGCTGCTGGTGGCGAGCCACAACGATCCGTGGATGGGCTTCGAGACATCCAAGAGCCTGGCGCGGCGCTGGGGCAGCACGTTCGTCGACGCCGGGAATAGCGGGCATATCAATGCAGATTCCGGCCTCGGCAGCTGGGAGGACGGCAAGCGCCTGCTCTCGCAGTTGATCGAGATCGGCGCATCCTCGCCGGGATCCGCCCTGCCTGCTCATGCCGATTGGGCCGAGGGCCTCGAACACCGCGCCTGACGGCGCGTTATCCTACCCTTGCAGGGCGCCGGGGCGACCTCACCGTCGTCCCGGCGTATTATTTTCAGGCGATTCCCGCCAGCGCCAGCAGTGCGGTGGTCGAGGGATCGAACTCCACGCCGCCCTGCTCGATCTGCTTGGCGATCTCCTTGCCGAGTTCCACCCCGAACTGGTCGAACGGGTTGATCCCCAGCAGCACGGCGTTGGCGAAAGTCCGGTGCTCATGGAACGCCACGAGGGCGCCGAAGGTGGCGGGCGTCAGGTCATCCACCAGGATTGTCGCCGAGGGGCGGTCGCCCGGATAGGCACGCGCCGGGTCCTCGCTCGCCTTGCCCGCCATCAGCGCGGCACCCTGCGCGAAGCAGTTCGACAGCAGGATGCGGTGGTGATCGAACGCAAGGTCGTGCCCGGGCGCGATCGAGGCGATGAAGTCCACCGGCACCAGGTTGGTGCCCTGGTGCAGCAGCTGGAACACCGCATGCTGCGCATCGGTGCCCACCCCGCCCCAGGTGATCGGCGCGGTCGGCCCGTCTATCGGCTTGCCATCGAAGGTCACCTGCTTGCCGTTGGATTCCATCTCCAGCTGCTGGAGATAGTCGGGCAGCAGCGCCATGCGCTCGTCATAGGCGAAGACCGCGCGGGTCTGGCAGCCGCGCAGGCGGGTGTAGTACTGGTCGGCGAAAGCAGCACGCAAGGGCAGGTTCGCAAGACCGTCAGTATCGCGGAAATGCACGTCCATCGCCGCCGCACCGTCAAGGAACTCGGCGAAGTCCGGCCAGCCCAGCGCCATCGCCACCGGGAACCCGATCGACGACCACAGCGAGTAACGCCCTCCCACGCTCTCGGAGAACGGCAGAATGCGGGTTTCGTCCACGCCCCATTCCATCGCCTTTTCCGGCGCGGCGGTGAGCGCGACGACCCGGCCGTAGGGATCTTCGACACCGTTCTCGCGCAGCCAGATCAGCACGCTGTCGGCGTTGGTCATCGTCTCAATGGTGGTGAAGGTCTTGGAAGCGACCGCGAGCATCGTGGTGGCCGGATCGCACTTGGCAAAGGCCTGCTCCAGCGCGCAGCCGTCGATGTTGGAGACGACATGCACGTCCACCATCGCGCCCTCACGGGCCAGCGCGTCGATCGCGAGCGCCGGGCCGAGCGCCGAACCGCCGATGCCGACATGGATAAGGTGCCTCACCTCGCCCATGGCGCCGCGGTGGATGGCCTCGACGATGGCGGCCATGCGGTGGTGGTTCTCGGCAGCGATCTGGACGCTCTCGTCCTTGCCGACGCCGCGCTGGGCGGTGTGCTCGGCGGCGCGGCCTTCGGTCGGATTGACGATCTCGCCCGCGAACAGCGCCGCGCGGCGGCCAGCGAAGTCCTGCGCCTGCGCCAGTTCCTCGAAGGCGGCGACGTGCGCGGCGTCGAGGTGCGTCTTCGACCAGTCGAACAGGATTCCGGTGGAGTTCTCCTCCTCACCCAGTTCTAAGCGCGTCGCGAAAGCATCCAGACGGCCGGAATCGGCATCGAAAAGCTGCCTCAAGGTGGGTTTGTCGAGGCCCTGCAGCTTGTTCCATACCGCTTCGCTCATACAACGCATCTCCTGTAAGCATTCGGTGCGCCTTATGCGTTCCGCAGTTGCGAAATCCAAGCCCGAGTTGTGCAATTATCGGCCAGCACCTCATGTTGGTCGGGATCGCTCTTGACGGAAGCACGCGGCCATGGGCAAGGGTTTGCCCATGAGCGACACCCATAGCGCGACAAAGATCGAAGCCGGCCAGGCACCCGCCGGAGCCCCTGATGCCAAGCCCAAGAAGGACGAGAACTTCTTCTCGTTCCTGTTCTGGCTGGTGCTGGGCGTGGTGGTGCTGCGCAGCTTCATCGTTTCGCCCTTCAACATCCCCAGCGAGTCGATGCTGCCACGGCTGCTGACCGGCGACTATCTGTTCGCCACCAAGTGGTCCTACGGCTTCTCGAAATACTCGCTGCCGTTCAGCGTGCCGCTGATCCCCGGGCGCATCCTGGCCAGCCAGCCCGAGCGCGGCGACGTCGTCATCTTCAAGGCCCCGCCGGACAACGACGTCGACTACATCAAGCGCGTCATCGGCCTGCCCGGCGACGAGATCCAGATGAAGGGGGGCCAGCTGTGGATCAACGGCAAGTCGGTGCCCAAGGTGAAGGTCGCCAACTTCACCGTGCCCGTCAGCCCCAACACCGATTGCGGCCCCGGCTTCGAAACCACGGACAACGGCAAGGACGTCTGCTCCTACCCACAGTTCCGCGAGACGCTGCCGAACGGCAAGAGCTACACCGTGCTCGACATGGGGCCGACCCCGCAGGACGACACTGGCGTTTTCGTGGTCCCTGAAGGCCACCTGTTCCTGATGGGCGACAACCGCGACAACTCGATGGACAGCCGTTTCCCGGCGGTCGAGGGCGGCGGCGTCGGCATGGTCCCGCAGGAGAACCTTGTCGGCAAGGCGGCAGTCATGATGTTCTCGACCGACGGTTCGTCCGAATGGATCAAGCCCTGGACATGGTTCACCGCCGCGCGCTGGAGCCGCATCGGGAGCGTGATCTGAGTGCTTGAAGCAAATACCCGCGCCTTTCTGATCAAGCATTCCGGCCAGGAGCCGCTCGACGAAGCGCTCTGGCAAGCGGCCCTGACGCACGGCTCCACCGGCGAGAAACGCAATTACGAAAGGCTGGAGTTCCTGGGCGACCGGGTGCTCGGCCTCTCGGTGGCCGAATGGCTCTACCGCGGCAGCGACGAGGCGGAAGGCCGCCTCTCGCAGCGCCTCAACGCGCTCGTCAGCCGCGCCACTTGCGCCACGATCGCCCGCGACATCGGCCTCGGCCCGCACATGCGCCTCGGCAAGCAGGCGCGCGATGACGGCGGACAGGATTCGGAGAACATCCTGGGCGACGTGATGGAGGCGATCATCGGCGCCTGCTTCACCGAGCGCGGTTTCGAAGCGGCGCGCGATATGGTACTCGGCCTCTGGGCGGATACGCTCCAGGGCAAGACCGGCAAGCGCAAGCATCCCAAGTCCGCGCTGCAGGAATGGACCGCAGGCAACCGCCGCCGAATGCCCGAGTACAAGCTGATCGAGCGTTCAGGTCCGGATCACGCCGCGCGCTTCACGGTCGAGGTGTCGGTCCATAACGTCGGTTCGGCACAGGCCACCGCCCATTCCAAGCAGGACGCCGAGACCGGCGCCGCAGAAGAGTTCATGAGGAAATTCGGCTAGCGAGGCGTTCTGCTTCATCACCCTTCGACAAGCTCAGGGTGAGCGGATTTGTAATACGGGAATTTTATATTCTTAAGTACGTTATGTATGGATATGCCAGCATGAACCTTGAATTTCCGCTCATGCTGAGCTTGTCGAAGCACAGGCCGCATGGCGCAACCGGAGCCGCACAATCATGACCCAGCACTGCGGTCTCGTCGCCGTCATCGGCGCCCCCAACGCGGGCAAGTCCACGCTCGTCAACGCGCTCGTCGGGCAGAAGGTCGCGATCACCTCGGCCAAGGCGCAGACCACCCGCGCCCGCCTGCTCGGCATCGCGCTCGAGGGCGAGGCGCAGATCATCCTCGCCGACACCCCCGGCATCTTCGCGCCCCGCCGCCGCCTCGACCGCGCGATGGTCGCCGCCGCCTGGGAAGGCGCGCAGGAGGCCGACGCGATCCTGCTGATCGTCGATGCGGTGAAGCTGCGCCGCCACGAACTGATGCCGCTGCTCGAAACGCTGAAGGACCGCACCGAACGCAAGGTGCTGGTGCTCAACAAGGTCGATGCAAGCGCCAAGGAAAAGCTGCTGGTGCTGGCGCAGGAATTCACCGCAGAAGTGCAGTTCGACGAAGTGTTCTTCGTCTCCGCCCTCAGCGGCGACGGCGTGCCGGAACTGAAAACCTGGCTCGCCGGGCAGATGTCCGAAGGACCCTGGCACTACCCCGAAGACCAGGTTTCCGACGCCAGCGAACGCCTGCTCGCCTGCGAAATCACGCGCGAACAGCTCTACCGCCAGCTCCACGAGGAACTGCCCTACGACGCCGCCGTGCGTCCTGAGGCCTATACCCCGCGCAAGGACGGCTCGGTGGAAATCCGCCAGCAGATCGTCGTCACCCGCGACAACCAGCGCGCCATCGTGCTGGGCAAGGGCGGCTCGAAGATCAAGGCGATCGGCGAGGCCGCGCGCAAGGAACTGAGCGAAGTGCTCGGCCAGAAGGTCCACCTCTTCCTCCACGTGAAGGTCGAGGAGAACTGGGCCGAAACCAAGGACATCTACGAGGAAATCGGACTCGACTGGGTGAAATGATGAAGGCCGCATTCTCGACCCTCACTGCCACCGCATTCCTGCTGTGCGGCTGCGCCACGCCTTACATGAAGGCCGTGGCCGCCGAGAAGGCGCAGGTCACCCTGGTGGAAGAGAACCTGGCCGGGCAACGCTACGTCGCCATCGGCTCGTCGTTCGCGGCTGGCCCCCAGCTTCCGCCCGTGAAGCCGAGTTGGCCCGCACGCTGCGGTCAGAGCTTCAACAACTACCCGACGCTGCTCGCCGAACGCTTCGGCATGGTGCTGATCGACCGTTCCTGCTCGGGCGCGGTGACCGACAACGTGCTCGGCCCCTGGGGCGAAGTGCCGCCGCAGATCAACAGCGTCACGCCCGACACCCGGCTGGTGACGATCACCATCGGCGGCAACGACCTGTCGTACATCGGCAACCTGTTCTCCGCGACTTGCGCCTTCAATGCCAAGATCATCGCCGCTTCGGGCGCCAAGACCAAGGCCTGCGGTCCGGTCCGCATCCCCACGGAGGCCGACTACGTCCGCGACGAGGCGCAGCTCAACGAGATCGCCCGCCGCATCAAGGCGACCGCCCCGCAGGCGCGCATCGTCTTCGTCCAGTACCTGACCCCCGTGCCGCCGCCGGGCAAGCTCTGCGCCGACACCCCGGTCAGCGAGACCGACGCCGCGATCGTGCGCGAGATCGGCCGCCGCCTTGCCGAGATCACCGGCCGCGTGGCGCAGGCGCACGGCACCATCGTCGTCGAGATGAACCAGTCCTCGGCCACCCACACCCCTTGCGACAAGGAGCCGTGGATGATCGGCTCCCCGCAAGGCTACGACGGGCGGCAGGGCTTGCAATGGCATCTCAACAAGGCCGGCATGCAGGCGACGGCTGACGGCATTTCGTCCTGGCTCATCAAGGCCGGCGTAAGGCCAGTGAAGCCTTCGGTGACGGTCGAGCCCGGCCTCAATCCTCCGGGACCGGCGCCGACGAAGCCTGCACCCGGGCAGCCGATTCCCGCCGTCCCGGTGCCGGCACCGACGGCCGCCCCAACGGCCAAGCCTACACCGGCGCCGACGGCCAAACCGTCGAACGAGACGAAGAAGCGCTCGTAACGCCGCGGAAGTCTGGCGACGGCGCGATCCGCCGTCGCATTCCTGCAATCAAAACGCCTTAAGCGCCCTTTCCCAACAACCGCCGTTCCCCCCGCGGCCGGAACGAGGAAAGGGTCGCTCATGGTCGCGCGGAGTGCCGCTGCGGCGCAACGGAATGTTCCGATTGCCGTTCGCCGTCCTATCGGCGCCCGGCTTCGGTTGGGTTCGCTCGCGCTGTACCTGCCGATCGCCTTCGCATTGCGACTGCTGATGCTGGGCAAGCCCGCATTCCAGTCGGACGAGCAGTTCTACCTCCTCGTCGGGCAGCGCATGGCGCAGGGCGCCCTTCCCTACGTCGACATCTGGGATCGCAAGCCCTGGGGCCTGTTCGCGCTCTATCGCGCCGTTTACGCCCTGCGGTTCGATCCGGTCTTGACTTATCAGTTGCTCGGCCTTGCCTGCTCGGTGCTCACCGCGCTGGTCATCGAGCGCATCGCCCGCCGCATCGCTCCGCCCCGCGCAGCGCAGTGGGCGGGGCTGGTCTATCTGCTTTGGCAGCCGGTGTTCAACGTGGCGCTTGGCCAGTCGCCGGTGTTCTACAACCTGCCTGTCGCCCTTGCCGCGTTGATCGTCGTCGATGTGCGAACGCGGGCGCACGATCCCTTGCTTGCCCGCCGCGGCCTGGAGGCGATGCTGCTGTTCGGGCTTGCGATGCAGATCAAGTACACGGCGGTCTTCGAAGGCGCTGCCTTTGGCCTGATGCTGCTGGGACGCGGCTGGGCGGACGGCTGGCCGCCCCGGAGACTGGTCCTGGCGGGCGCTGGATGGATCGCGGCGGCGCTGGCTCCGACTGCGGCGGTCTGGACAGGCTATGCATGGCTCGGCCACGGCGATGCCTTCGTGCAAGCCAATTTTACCTCGATCCTAGGCCGCACGACGGACATGGCCGATGCCTTCGGTCGGCTCGCCAAGGAATGCCTGGCGCTGATCCCTTTCGCGCTCGCCCTGCTTCTGGCACCCCATCGCCTGCGCCCCGTTCGCGGAGAGCGCCCGGCAGCCCTGCCGTCCCTGCGCATTTGGGCGCTGGCGAGCATCGGCGGGTTCCTGGTTTTCGGCACTTGGTACGACCACTATCTCGGCCCCGTGCTGGTGCCGCTGAGCGTGCTTGCTGCCCCGGCCCTCGCACGTAGCCGCCCGGGAGAGCGCTGGTACGGCCAACTGCTCCTGGGCATGGGTGTCGTCGGTGCAATCGCGGTACCCGCCCTGCAGGTCCGCGAAAGGGGCGATGCCACGCAGTTCGCGAGCATGACACACGCGATCACGCGCGAACTGCACGGCCGCTGCCTTTACGTCTTCGAGGGCGACAGCGCGCTCTACCGCACCACCAACGCCTGCATTCCAACGCGATTTGCCTACCCAAGCCACCTCAATGCGATGAATGAAGCGGGCGCGCTGAACATCGACCCGGTGAGCGAAGTACGCCGCATCATGGCCAGCCGCCCCGGCGTGGTGGTGGTCGGGCTGTCCAAGCGCCCGAACCGCGCCAACGACAAGACGCGCGACATCGTCATGGAAGCGCTGCGCAGCGACTACCAAACTTATACGCAAGTCAGCCTAGGCACCCGCCGGTTCGCGCTGTGGCGGCTGAAATGACGCCGCCCCGGAACTGATCCGGGGCAGGAGACCGTCACCGCGCCTTGGCGATGTTCATGCCATGCTGGCGCGCCGCATCCTTGGTCGATTCCTCGGTTCGGTTGAGGGCCTTGGCAATTTCCTTGAGGCCCTTGCCCTTGCCCGCGAGGGTCTGCAGCTTCTGCAGTTCCTCGGGCTTCCAGGGCTGCTTGTGCTTGGCAACCTTGTCGCTCATGCTTCGACATCCCACGGTGCGGCGCCGTCCTGATCGGCATCTGCGGCCGCCTTCTTTTTCGGTGCTGCTTTCTTGGCCGTTGCCTTCTTTGCCGCCGGCTTCTTGGCACCGTCCGTCTTGGCGGCGGCAGTCTTCTTGGGCGCCGCCTTCTTGGCTGGCGCCTTCTTCTTGCCCTTGGCCGGCCCCTTGGCCGCCTTCTCGTCGATCAGCACGACGGCCTGCTCGGCGGTGAGGTCCTCCGGCTTCTGGTCGCGCGGGAGGGTGGCGTTGGTGGTGCCGTCGGTGACGTAAGGACCATAGCGGCCCGCCATGACCTTGATCTCGCCGCCGCTGGTTGGATGCGCGCCCAGCACCTTGAGCGGTTCCGCCTTGGTGCGCGAGGCCGCGCCGCCGCGATTGGCGGCGTCAGCCAGCATCGAGACCGCGGCGTTCATGCCGGTGTCGAACACTTCCGCCGTCGAACGCAGCCGTGCATACTTGCCGTCATGCGCAAGGTACGGGCCGTAACGGCCGATGCTTGCAGTGATATCCTTGCCCGTCTCCGGGTGCTGACCCACGGTGCGCGGCAGGCTGAGCAGCTTGATGCCCCATTCCAGCGTCAGTTCGTCGATATCCTTGGGGATCGAGGCACGCTTAGCCTCCTTGCCCTCGCCGAGCTGGATGTAGGGACCGAAGCGCCCGGTACGGCGCATGATCTCCATGCCGGTCTCGGGGTCCTTGCCCAGCCCTTCGTCATCGCCGCCTTCGGCGTTGCCGCCGGGCTGCGCGAACTTGCGGGTGAACTTGCACTCCGGATAGTTCGAGCACGCCACGAACGCGCCGTAGCGCCCGCCGCGCAGGGACAGGCGCCCCTCTCCGCACTTGGGGCAGACACGCGGATCCGTGCCGTCGGCCTTGGGCGGGAACAGGTAATCGGAGAGAAATTCGTCCAGCGCCTCGGTCACTTCCGAGGGCTTCTTCTCCATCACCTCGTCGGACTTGGGCTTGAAGTCGCGCCAGAACGCTTCGAGCAGCGCCTTCCATTCCTGGCGTCCGCCCGAAACGTCGTCGAGTTCGTCCTCCATGCCCGCCGTGAATTCATAAGCCACGTAGCGGGGGAAGAAGCGTTCGAGGAACGAGGTGAGAAGTCGCCCCGTCTCCTCTGCGAAGAAACGGTTCTTCTCGGTCCGCACGTAAGCGCGGTCCTTGATGACCTGGATCGTCGCGGCATATGTCGAAGGACGCCCGATGCCCAGTTCCTCCAGCCGCTTCACAAGACTGGCTTCCGAGAAGCGCGGCGGCGGCTGGGTGAAGTGCTGCTCGGCGGTCACGTCCTTCTTGGCCGGCATGTCGCCCGCCTTCATGAAGGGCAGCAGGCCTGCCTCGTCGTCATCGTCGGCCTTGTTGTCGCGGCCTTCCTCGTAGACGGCAAGGAAGCCCGGGAATTTCACCACGGTGCCGGTGGCGCGCAGTTCGTTGCGGCCAGTTCCGTCGCGCAGGGTTACGGTGGTACGCTCAAGCTGGGCCGAAGCCATCTGGCTGGCCATCGCGCGCTTGAAGATCAGATCGTACAGGCGCGCCTCGTCCCCTGAACCGAAGCGGTCCTTGGTGAACTCGGTGGGACGGATCGCCTCGTGCGCTTCCTGCGCGTTCTTGGCCTTGGTCTCGTAGTGGCGCGGCTTTTCGGGAACGAAGTGGCCGGAGAAGCGCTCTGCGATGGCGGCGCGGGCGGCCGAGATCGCACTCGGGTCCATCTGCACGCCATCGGTACGCATGTAGGTGATCGCACCCGCTTCATAGAGCGTCTGCGCCACGCGCATCGTCTGGCTGGCCGAGAAGCCCAGCTTGCGTGCGGCCTCCTGCTGCAAGGTCGAGGTGGTGAACGGCGGCTGCGGGTTGCGGCGATGCGGCTTGGTCTCGACGCCCTCGACCTTGAAGGCGCCCTGCTCCACCGCGGTCTTGGCCCGCATGGCGATGCCCTCTTCACCCAGGCTCAGGCGGTCGAGCTTCTGGCCCTCGAACGTCACCAGCTTGGCGGTGAAGTCGGTCCCGTCATGCGCCATCTGCGCGGCAACGGACCAGTATTCCTGCGGCGTGAACGCCTCGATCTCGCGCTCGCGATCGACGATCAGGCGCAGTGCCACCGACTGCACGCGGCCCGCCGACTTGGCGCCGGGCAGCTTGCGCCACAGGACAGGCGAAAGCGTGAAGCCGAACAAGTAGTCCAGCGCACGGCGGGCGAGGTAGGCGTCGATCAGGTCCTGATCCAGCTCGCGCGGCTGGGTCATCGCCTTAGTGACGGTTTCCTTGGTGATCGCGTTGAAGGTGACGCGCTGCACGTCCTTGGGCAGCGCCTTGCGCTTGGCCAGCAGTTCCTTCACGTGCCACGAGATCGCCTCGCCCTCGCGATCAGGGTCGGTCGCGAGGATCAGGCGGTCGGCGGTCTTGGCCGCATCGGTGATCGCCTTCACCTGGCGCTGCTTGTCGCCGTAGAGTTCCCAGTCCATCGCGAACTCCTCGTCCGGGCGGACGGAGCCGTCCTTGGGCGGCAGGTCGCGGACGTGGCCGTAGCTGGCGAGGACCTTGTAGTCCTTGCCCAGGTACTTCTCGATGGTCTTTGCCTTGGCGGGCGATTCTACGATGACTAGCTGCATTCTCTAACTCGATCTGCCCCTCGCGTGCGCGCACGCATACATACACGTACAAGGTGGGTCGTGTTCGACCGGGCCGTCAAGCCCCGCCGGGACGGCTCCCTTGCCGCATAAGCGCTGCGGGATAAAGACGCACCGTCGATTTCTTCCGGGCAGCACGCTCACCCAAGACTGACCCGCCCACCGGCGTGGCGGGCAAGCCTGCCGTCCAGTTCCAACTCTAGCAGGGCAAGCTGAACGGCAGCGGCGCTCGCGCCCGACTGGCGGATCAGTTCATCGACGGCAACCGGCGCGGTCGTGAGCAGACCCGCCACGTCGGCGGGATTGGCGGCCGCTGCCGACGGCACCTCCTCGACCCAGTCGCGGGGCGCTTCGCGCAGGCTCGTCGGCATCGCGCCCGAAAAGTCGGTCAGTTCCTCGATCACGTCCTGCGCTGCCTGCACCAGCGTGGCGCCGTCGCGGATCAACTGGTTGCAGCCATGCGAGCGCGAATCGAGCGGAGAGCCGGGAATCGCCATGACCTGCCGCCCCATCTCGCCCGCCAGCCGCGCGGTAATGAGCGAGCCGGACTTCGGCGCTGCCTCGACCACCAAGGTGCCCAGGCACAACCCGGCAATAATCCGGTTGCGGGAGGGGAAATGGCGTGCCAGCGGCTCGGAGCCGGGAGGCTGCTCCGCCAGCAGCAGACCGCGCGTCGCGACCTCTTCCTGCAGGGCTGCGTGCTCGGGCGGATACGTGATGTCGATGCCGCTGGCGATGATGCCCACGGTCGCTCCACCCGCCGCGAGTGCGCCCTGATGCGCGGCCCCGTCGATGCCGCGGGCGAGGCCGGAAACGACTGTCCAGCCCTCTCCGGCAAGTTCATGCGCAAACTCCCGTGCCAGCCGGATCGCGGCAGCGGAAGCATTGCGCGCGCCGACCATGGCGACGCACGGCCGCGCCAGCACGGACATGTCTCCGCGCCAGGTCAGGATCGGCGGCGCGCCCTCGGTCTCGCCGAGAAGGCGCGGATAGTCCGGCGAATCGTGGAAGAGATAACGCGCGCCGGTTTTGCGAGCGGCGGCGATCTCGTCGTGAACGCGGCGCTCCGGCGCGGGCGCGTAAGGACGTCCGGATCGCCCCGCGACCTCCGGCAAGGCCGCGATCGCGTTTACTGCG
The DNA here is from genome assembly GCF_015594425.1 of Novosphingobium sp. HR1a. Taxonomy (NCBI): domain Bacteria; kingdom Pseudomonadati; phylum Pseudomonadota; class Alphaproteobacteria; order Sphingomonadales; family Sphingomonadaceae; genus Novosphingobium; species Novosphingobium sp. HR1a. The sequence continues at coordinate 19,672 of NZ_JABXWS010000029.1, read as the reverse complement.
TTGCCGAACCGGGCCAGGAGGTGGCGGTAAGTGACCGGTCCGACATGGGGCGAGCGTAACAGGCGAATGCGGGCGAAGGCCTCGTCCCGCGAAAGACCGCCCGGGGCACTCACTTTTTCTTGCCGCCTCCGATGCGCGGTTCGGTTCCCGCACGCAGACGGGCGATGTTCTCACGGTGCTGGAACAGCACGAGCGCGGCAATGACGGTCAGGACCAACCCCGCCTGCGGATAGCCCAGCACGAACGCGGCAAGCGGCGCGACGATCGCCGCAGTCATGCCCGATACCGAGGAGATGCGCACCGTCGCCAGCAACCCGATCCACGTCAGCGCGTAAGCCAACCCGACCGGCCATGCGAGACCGAAGGCCACGCCCGCTGCGGTCGCCACGCCCTTGCCCCCCTTGAAACGCAGCCAGACCGGGAAGCAGTGGCCGAGGAGCGCGCCCAGGGCTGCCAGCGGTGCCGTTTCGGGCCAGATCTGCGCAGCGATCAACACCGCCGCCAGCCCCTTGAGCAGGTCCAGCAGCAGCGTGGCAGCGGCAAGGCCCTTGCGCCCGGTGCGCAGCACGTTGGTCGCGCCGATGTTGCCCGATCCGATCGAGCGCAAGTCGCCGGCGCCGGTCACCCGGGTCAGAATGAGGCCGAACGGCACGGAGCCGAGCAGATAGCCGAGTACGAGCGGAAGAATCCAAGTCATGCGACGCGCCTTAGCGCCCTATCGCGCTTTGCAGAAGACAGGTTGCAGCATTCGGCGTTGCCGGGACAACCCCGACGCGGTTAACAGGTGGCAAGGTCCAGGGATTGATGATGGCTTCCGATATCGAGAGCGCGCCGCAGAGCGTCGCCACCACGCTTGCAAGGATCGATGCGACGTCGCCGATCCTGCTGTTCGATTCGGGCGTCGGCGGGCTCACCGTGCTGGAGGAAGTGCGCAAGGCCCTGCCTGATGCGTCGATCATCTATGCCGCCGACACCGCCGGACTGCCTTACGGCACCAAGACCGAGGCGCAGATCGCGGCGCGCGTGGCCGGGCTGCTCGGCCGCATGACGGAGCGTTTCCGCCCGCGTCTGGTCTGCATCGCCTGCAATACCGCCTCGACCATCGCGCTGGGCATGGTGCGCGAAGTGCTGGAAGTGCCGATCGTCGGCACCGTGCCCGCCATCAAGCCCGCCGCCGCGATGACGAAGACCGGCGTGATCGGCCTGCTCGGCACCGAGGCGACTATCCGGCAGGCCTATGTCGACCGGCTGGAGCACGAATTCGCCGCCGGAAAGCGGCTGCTCCGCCACGGCGCGCCCGGTCTCGTCGAGGCGGCCGAGGCCAAGCTGCGCGGCGAACCCGTCGATCCCGCGCTCATCCGTCATGCCGCCCAGGCGCTGCGCATGCAGCCCGATGGCGAGCGCATCGACACCGTGGTTCTCGCGTGCACGCATTTCCCGCTGGTCGAAGCCGAACTCGCCGAGGCTTTCGGCCCAGGCGTACGCTTCGTGCACGGCGCACAAGGCATCGCGCGGCAGGTCGCGCGTCTCACTGCGGGACAGGAATATTCTCGCCAACGACCCGACCGCGCGCTATTCACCGGACAGGGAGAATTGCCCGGTGCCTATGCCGAGAAGCTGGCGCATTACGGGCTCATGAGGATCGAGAGGTTTTGACGCGACGGCTCAATGTATGGTTGTTGTCGGTACTGCTCATCATCGCCATCCCCTACTACTGGTTCCTGGCCGATGCCGGGGCCGGGATCGGGAGCGGTGAGCCCAGGGCAAAGCCGCTGACGATAGGCGCTCTGCGCAAGCTCGCGGACGCGAGCGATGGCCAGCGCCCCATCGAACTGCGCGTCGAGACGGTGGGCCTGCGCATGACCTCGCGCAACATGCTGGTGGCGGGCGGCGGTCTGCGGCAAGCTCCCAACATTATCAGCGCTTATGAACTGATCGTGCCGGGCAACGGCCCGATCGTGATCGACGCCGGGATCTCCCGCTCCTCGGCCATGACGCACGAGTTCGATCGGTACAGCGGTGAGGCACAGGCCCGCATCGAGACCGCATTGTCGAAAGCCTCCCACGTCATCCTGCTCGCCGACAAGCCGACTCACAACGGCGGCTATCCAACGGGCACGCACCGGGTGGAGCAGGAACTGCCGCCCTCGGGCGACGTGCCTTATACGCTCGCGCCCGGCGTCGTGGTGATTCCGGCCAGCGGCGTCGCGCCGGAAGCGAACATGGTCTACGTCCGGCTCTCGGACGATCGCGAGTTCCTGTTCACCGGTGACATCGCCAAGCTCGCCGTCAACTGGAAGGAATTGCGCCTTCCCGCACGCATCGCCACGCGCGGAGAGATTGCCTCTTTCCGCAGAGAAACCCTCTCCTGGTTGATGACGATCAATGCATTGCACCGCGCCGCGCCGCAGATGACGATCGTTGCGGGGCACGAGCCTTCCAAAATCCCGTTTTCCGCAGGCACGTTTTCCGATTAGCCCTTAGGTACAAGCGACTGGCAATGAGAGACGCGATAAGCTATTGGCCGCAGCAAATGCAGTCCGGGCAACGGGCGCAACGCTTTGGGCAGGCGCCGGAACAGGCAAGGCAGGACAAAGTCGACACCGTGAACTACGAGCACATTTTCGACCAGGCGATCGAGCGCCTTCACTCCGAAGGGCGCTACCGCGTCTTCATCGACATCCTGCGCAACAAGGGCGCCTATCCGAACGCGCGGTGCTTCGCCGGCCACAACGGGCCGAAGCCGATCACCGTGTGGTGCTCCAACGACTATCTCGCCATGGGCCAGCACCCCAAGGTGATCGAGGCCATGGAAGAGGCGCTGCACGACGTCGGCGCCGGCTCCGGCGGCACCCGCAATATCGGCGGCAACACGCATTACCATGTCGACCTCGAGGCCGAACTGGCCGACCTGCACGGCAAGCAGGGCGCGCTGCTGTTCACTTCGGGCTACGTCTCGAACGACGCCACGCTCTCGACGCTGGCCAAGCTGCTGCCCGGCTGCGTGATCTTCTCGGACGAACTGAACCACGCCAGCATGATCGCAGGCATCCGCAATTCGGGCTGCGAAAAGAAGGTCTGGCGCCACAACGACCTCGAACACCTCGAGGAACTGCTGGCCGAGACCGATCCTGCCCTGCCCAAGCTGATCGCCTTCGAATCGGTCTATTCGATGGACGGCGACGTCGCCCCGATCCACGCGATCTGCGACCTCGCCGAAAAGTACAACGCCCTCACCTACATCGACGAAGTCCACGCGGTCGGTATGTACGGCCCACGCGGCGGCGGCATCACCGACCGTGACGAGGCCGCCCACCGCATCGACATCATCGAGGGCACGCTGGGCAAGGCGTTCGGTGTCATGGGCGGCTATATCGCCACCAACAACAAGATCATCGACTGCATCCGCTCCTACGCGCCGGGCTTCATCTTCACGACCTCGCTCTCGCCGGTGCTGGTCGCGGGCGTGCTCGCTTCGGTGCGTCACCTCAAGAGCTCGAGCGTCGAGCGTGAGGGCCAGCAGCGTTCCGCCGCGATGATGAAGCTGATGTTCCGCGATGCGGGCCTGCCGGTTATGGACTCCGTCACGCACATCGTCCCGCTCATGGTGGGCGATCCGGTGCGCGCCAAGCAGATCAGCGACATCCTGCTCGCCGAGTATGGTGCCTACGTGCAACCGATCAATTTCCCGACCGTCCCGCGCGGCACCGAGCGCCTGCGCTTCACCCCCGGCCCCGCGCACACCGAAGAGATGATGCGCGAACTGACCGAAGCCCTGGTCGAAATCTGGGACAGGCTGGAAATGCGCCTCGCCGCCTGAGACGAGCGGCACGCTTTCGCAGTTGCAAGATATTCTTGTCCGAAAGGCCCTCCGCACCGCGCGGGGGGCCTTTTTTCTCACGCGCTCCGTTCCCAAGTGCACGTGCGTTGCGGCGCTTCCAGCGCTCTCTCCCCCCTTTGCAACGACATGACCAGAGGACCATCCATGGCAAAGCTCTTCGAGCCCCTTACTCTCGGCGACGTCACGCTCGCCAATCGCATCGTCATCGCGCCGATGTGCCAGTATTCCGCCGAGGACGGCCGCATGACCGACTGGCACACCCAGCACCTCGGCCAGCTTGCCCAGTCGGGCGCCGCCATCCTGACGATCGAGGCAACCACCGTCCTGCCCGAGGGGCGCATCTCCTACGCCGACGTGGGCCTGTGGGACGACGCCACCGAGGCAGCCATGGGCAAAGTCCTGGAAAGCGTCCGCCGCTGGTCGAAAATGCCCATCGCCATCCAGCTTGCCCATGCCGGTCGCAAGGCCAGCACCGCCAAGCCATGGGACGGCGGCGCCCAGATCGCACCGGACGCAGCCAACGGCTGGCAGACGGTCTCTGCCTCCGACCTGCCCTTCCAGAAGCATGAGAACGCGCCGGTGGCGTTGGACAGCGCCGGGCTAGCCCGCGTCCGCACCGCCTTTGCCGAGGCCGCGCATCGCGCCGCACGGCTCGGGATCGACGCCATCCAGATCCATGCCGCGCACGGCTACCTGTTGCACCAATTCCTGTCGCCGCTCTCCAACACGCGCACGGACGAGTATGGCGGCAGCCTCGAGAACCGCATGCGCTTCCCGCTGGAAGTCTACGACGCGGTGCGCGCAGCCTTTCCTGCCGAGAAGCCGGTGACAGTGCGCCTCTCCGGCACCGACTGGGTAGAGGGTGGCTGGGACATCGAGCAGACCGTCGCCTTCTCCAGGGCTCTGGAAGCGCGCGGCGCGGCTGCGATCCACGTCTCCAGCGGCGGGCTGCACATCGAGCAGAAGATTCCCGTCGGCCCCAACTATCAGGTGCCGCTGGCAAGGGCGGTGAAGCAGGCGGTGTCCATACCGGTGATCGCCGTGGGCCTCATCACCGAACCGGAGCAAGCCGAAGCCATCATCGCAACCGGCGATGCCGACATGATCGGGCTTGCGCGTACCGTGCTCTACGACCCGCGCTGGCCGTGGCATGCCGCAGCGGCGCTGGGCGCAAAGATCGCCGTGGCGCCGCAGTTCCTGCGCAGCCAGCCGCGCGCCTACAAGGACCTGTTCGTCAGCGCCTGACAAACAGCGTGTCGCCGCCCGCCCGCTTCGCCACGACGAAGCCCGGCGGCGGCGGCAGGTCGACCGGAATCCCGCCCGAAACCCAGACCGCGTCGAAACCATCCGCACGCATGCCCGCAATCTTTACGTTCATCGCGGCAAGGTCCGGCCGGTTTTGAGGGCAAAGCGGCGCCACGTCCTGCGTCCCACCGGACCAGCGCTGCGCGAGGAGCGGGTCGCGGACGGTCATCAGCTTGGCATTGTCGACCATAAACAGCGTGTTGACGTAGACATCCCTGCGCGTGAGCGCATAGCTGCCCAGCTTCTCGTCCGGCACCAGACGCCAGGGAAAACCGCAATCCGGCGCCGCCCAGAGATAGCCGACGCGCCCTCCGCGCGGCACGGCGCCGAGCAGCGTCAGGCGTTGTTCGAGGACGTGGCCATGGCGCACCCAATCCCGGGTCACTGTCCCCACGCGCACGCAGAACAACGCGATTCCCGCCATCACGATCAGGCGCTCCCGTTCGGGACGGGCGCTCGGCGTGATCGCCAGCACGAGGGCCAGCAGCGCGATAGGCGCGGTACGCAAGTCCGTGCCCCATGCATTGAGGATCGTCGTGGGGGCCGCGACCGCCGCGAAGGCGAGCAGCACCCCGCTGACGAGCAACCTTCGCTCCAGCCTGCGCCCCGACGCCCACAGCAAGGCAACCCCACTGACGCAGGCCAGCGCCGCCAGCAAACCGATATCCACCAGCTTGTCCGTGCCTCGCAGCACGCTGGCGAAGACCACGATCTTGGTGTTAACGAAGTCGACGTAGGCCGGGCCGCTCCCGTGCCCCGCCGCCTCGGAACGCCAGAGCAGCAGCGGCACGACCGGCACCAGCAGAACGAGATTGCGCCGCATCGCCGGCCACACCTCGCGCCAGCTTCCGAGCTTCCCCAACTCGTTGCCCGCCGCGAGGATAAGCAGGACCACCCAACTCGCCATATGCGCCGTCCACACGACCAGCGCCGCAACTGCCAGAATCACCTGCTCGCGTCCGCTTTCGCGCGGCCGGGTGTACAGCCATGCCGCAACCAGCAAGGCCAGACCGATGCCCATGCAGTAATTGAGAAACCCCCACATCCATGCCTGATGCATGGCGAAAGGCAGTGCAACGAAAGCGCTTGCGCTCACTCGCCCATGCGCGGCGCGGGAAAGCTGGAACAGGCCCATGACCGTCAGCGGCGCCAGCAAGGCTCCAACCACCAGCGTCGCACGCTCGCTGCCCAGCAGGGGCGCCAGCAGCACCGAAGGCAGATCGGCGCCGAGGTTGGCGATCCACTGCCAATGTACCGCGAACATCCTGCTCAGCGCAGGATCGGCAGTGATGTTGGCCAGAACGTGATGCCGTGCCATGTGCGACGGCATGTCGACGAAACCCGGCACCGGCGCCAGCAGCACCGGCAGGAAAGCCAGCGCCACCATCGCAGGCATGAGCATCCGCCAGCGCGGGATCGGGGTGCGGTCGTCGAGTTTCGGCATCAGCGCCATGTAGCCCGCGGAGTGTTAAGATCGCCCCAATCGCCCACGCAAACGAAAACCCCCGGAACCATCGGTCCCGGGGGCCTCTCGTTATTCCTAACTGATCGGATCAGCGCAGCGAGACGACGTTGTCCGAAACGCGCGGGTCCTTCCGGCCGGTGTAGAGGCTGGCCATCGGCTCGTCCTGGGCAAGGACGACCTCACCGCCGCCGAAGCCGTTGAACGCCGTGCGCATGGCGGCACCATAGGCGCCAAGCATGCCGACCTCGATCCAGTCGCCCGCCTTGATGTCAGCGGGGAGCAAGAAGGGGCCTTCCATGAAGTCGGCATCGTCGCAGGTCGGGCCGTAGAAGGAGAACTCCTTCAGCTCCGACGAACGTTCGCCGTCCTTGGCGATCGCCTTTACCGGGAAGCGCCATGCAACGTGCGCCGCATCATAGAGCGCGCCGTAGGCACCGTCGTTGATGTACAGCTCGTCGCCGCGACGCTTCTCGACCTTGACGATCAGCGAGTTGTACTCGGCTGACAGCGCGCGGCCCGGCTCGCACCACAGCTCTGCGTTGTAGGCGATCGGCAGCGCCTCGAAGTGACGATGGATGATCGCGAAGTAGTCCTCGAGCGGCGGCGGTTCCATGCCCGGGTACGACGAGGGGAAGCCCCCGCCGACGTCGACCATGTCGATGACCACGCCAGCGGCTGCAATGGCCGCACGGGCGCGCTCGAGCGCCTGCACGTAGGCGAACGGCGTCATCGCCTGCGAACCGACGTGGAAGCACACGCCCAGCCAGTCGGCGACCTGACGGGTGGCCTGCAGCAGTTCGCCCGCATCGGCAACGTCGATGCCGAACTTCGACGCGAGGCTCAGTTCCGAATACTCAGACGAGACGCGCAGGCGCACGCAGAGGCGCAGGTCGGTGGCGGTGTTGCCCTCGGCATCGGTGGTGGCTTCGACGATCTTCTCGACTTCCTCAAGGGTGTCGAGGCTGAAGGTGCGCACGCCGTGCTGGAAGTAGGCTTCGCGGATCGCGCTGGCGGTCTTGACCGGGTGCATGAAGCACAGGGTCGCGTCCGGCAGGACGCCGCGCACCATGCGCACCTCGGTGATCGAGGCGACGTCGTAGTGCGTGATGCCGTTGTCCCAGAGGATCTGGACGAGGTCGGGCGACGGGTTCGCCTTCACCGCATAGAGCGACTTGCCCGGAAACTTCGTGGCGAAGAATCGGGCAGCGCGCGCCGCAGCATGCGGGCGGTTCAGAATGACTGGTTCGTCAGGCGCGAGGGTGCGCGCTACGGCCGGTGCGTCGAGGAATGCGTGCAACTCAAGGGACCCCCAAACGGTGTGTTAACAGACAAGAGCTGCCTTGCGGTTTGGAAGTCCCCATGGGGCAGCGAGGGGCGGGATATAAGGCTCAGGACATGAATCGCAAGTGAAAAACGGGGACTTTCACAAAAACGTCATCTAGCCGGAAGCGGGCGCCGAACCGGGCGTACGATCTCATGAAATTCCGTTTTTCTGCAGCGGCTTGCATTGATCCACTCCATTGCAGCGTGATGACACCCCAGTGACAGTCAGGCCGTCCGTGTCATCGTTTGCAACGCGGCAAGGCGCAGGATCGGTCCCGGACGATTCGCCTTAACGGGATTGGCTGCATCATGGGCACGGCGGGTGGTTGCAGCTTCGCAGACACCCGCCCCTTTCATGCTTAACGCCCGCGTCAGGATACCTCCGGGGATCAGCTCAGACGGCCGCGGAAGTCCTCGTAATCGAACCGGCGGACGCATTCGAGCGCGTCGGTTTCCGAATCCCACAGCCAGATCGACGGCAACGGCACGCCGTTGAAGGTCGTCGTCTTGACCATCGAGTAATGCGCCTGGTCGAGGAACGCGAAGCGCTGTCCGGCTTCGGGATCGGCCGGCAGCACATAGTCGCCGATCACGTCGCCCGCGAGACACGACGGGCCGCCGAGACGTATGGCCTCGGCTGCATCCTCACCGCGCTCGCCCAGCATGGCGGGGCGATACGGCGCCTCGATCACATCGGGCATGTGGCACGTGGCGGAAATGTCGACGATCGCCACCGGCATGCCGTTCCAGCCCACATCGAGCACGGTGCCCACCAGAATCCCGGCGTCCAGCGCAACCGCCTCGCCAGGTTCGATGTAGATTTCGGCGCCGGTATCCTCGGCCATGTCGGCGAGGAATTCGATCAATTCCTCGCGCTGGTAATCCGCGCGGGTGACGTGGTGGCCGCCGCCGATGTTGATCCACTTGAGCTGGCCGAAGAACGGTTCGAGGAAATCGAACACCTTTTCCCAGGTGCGCTGGAGCGGCTCGAAATCCTGCTCGCACAAGTTGTGGAAGTGGATGCCGTCGATCAATCCGACGTGCTCTTCGGTAAGCTGGTCGATCGGGAAGCCAAGGCGCGAATGCGGGGCGCTCGGGTCGTACTTGGGGACTTCGCCTTCGGGGTGCAGCGGGTTGACGCGCAGTCCGATGTCGAAGCTCTCGCCGCGCGCGCGGGCACCTTCGATGAAGGGCCAGAAGCGCTCGATCTGGGCGGGCGAGTTGAAGATCACGTGGTCGGAGAGGCGCAGGATCTCGTCCATGTCCTCCGCCTTGTAGGCCGCGCAGTACGTGGCGATCTCGCCGTCGTAGAATTCCGAGGCGAGGCGCGCTTCCCACAGGCCCGAAGTGCAGACGCCGTCGAGATACTCGCCCACGATCGGCGCGGTGGACCACATCGAGAAGGCCTTCAGCGCCGACAGCACCTTCGCGCCAGACTGTTCGCCAATGTCGCTCAGGATGCGCAGGTTGGAACGCAGTTTGGCCGCATCGACCACGAAGGCGGGACTGTCGACGCGCGACAGGTCGAAGTTCGCGAAAGCGCCCGGATCGCCGGCTCTGGTTTCCATGATGCTTAGTCCCAAGTCAGCCCAGCGGGCCTTTGAAGATGAACCACGCCCCTGCCCCGACAAGGCAAAAGCCGACGATCTCGTTCCAGCCCGGCTTCTGCCCGAACAGCGCCCAGGCCACGAGCACGAAGCCCAGCAGCGAGAACGCCTCCTGCATGACCTTGAGCTGGCCGAGCGAATAGGCGGAACTGCCGATCCGGTTGGCCGGAACGGCGAGGCAATACTCGAAGAAGGCGATGCCCCAGCTCATCGCGATCGCCACCCACAGCGCCTTTCCGGGCACCTTGAGGTGGAGATACCACGCCGTGTTCATGAACAGGTTGGAGCCCGCCAGCAAAGCCACGGGCGCGACGAAGGACCAGTTCATGCCGCTCAGTCGACGCAGATCGCATAGGCGGACTTGCCGCCCTTGATCTCCGCATAGCAGCCGAACAGGCGATCATCGGCCTGGCATTGCCCGGTCGCCGCCTTGTCCGGCGCCACCGAACCCGCGCTGCCAACGCACTTGCCCTCGCACTGCGCGGAATCGGTGCACTGCCTGCCCGCGTCCGCGTAAGCATACACGCACATTTCCATGCCGAGCATCCCGCGCCGCTGCACCGTGCCGCCGCCGGAGGTGCAGGCCGCCTTGTCCGCCGCGCTCATATCGCGCGCGTAGGACTGGTTGCCTGCAGGCTCGGCGGGACCGGTCGGCGCCGTGGGCGTGACCGGCCCGGGCGCAACAGGACCGGGTTTGGGCGCTTCGGCGGGGGTGCAGCCACCCAGCGCCAGCGCACCCAGCGCGGTCAGGAACAGGAGGCGCGAGCGGCCGCCCATCAGAACGGAAGCGGCTCAGACAGTTCCTCGACGGTCCACGGCAGGCCGTGCTTGTTGAGCATGTCCATGAAGGGATCGGGATCGAACTGCTCCATGTTGAACACGCCCTCACCCGACCATGCACCCGTCACGACCATGGCCGCGCCGATCATCGCGGGCACGCCGGTGGTGTAGCTGACGGCCTGGTTACCGGTCTCGGCATAGGCGTCTTCGTGATCGCAGATGTTCTTGATGTAGAACGTCTTTTCACCCGAACCGTCGAGCGCTTCGCCGGTCGCGATGTCGCCGATGTTGGTCTTGCCCTTGGTCGTGGGACCAAGCGATGCAGGCTCGGGAAGGACCGCCTTCAGGAACTGCAGCGGCACGATTTCCACGCCGTTGTAGATCACCGGGTCGATGCGGGTCATGCCCACGTTCTGCAGCACGGTGAGGTGCTGGATATACGCATCGCCGAAGGTCATCCAGAAGCGGCCTCGTTCCATTTCCGGCAGGAATTTCGCAAGGCTTTCAAGCTCTTCGTGGTACATCATGTACATGTTCTTGGGGCCGACGCCCTCGAAGTCGAAGCTCACCTTCTTGGCCATCGCCGGGGTCTCGACGAAGTCGCCGTTCTCCCAGTGGCGGGCGGGCGCGGTCACTTCGCGGATGTTGATTTCCGGATTGAAGTTCGTCGCGAAAGCCTGGCCGTGGTCGCCGCCGTTGCAGTCGAGGATGTCAAGCGTGCGGATGGTCTTCAGCTTGTGCTTCTTGAGCCACATCGCGAAGACGCTGGTGACGCCCGGGTCGAAGCCCGAACCGAGCAGCGCCATCAGGCCCGCTTCCTTGAAGCGCTCCTGGTAGGCCCACTGCCAGTGGTACTCGAACTTGGCCACGTCCTTGGGCTCGTAGTTCGCAGTGTCCATGTAGTGCGTGCCGGTCGCAAGGCAGGCATCCATGATCGCAAGGTCTTGATAAGGCAGGGCAAGATTAACCACCAGCTTCGGACCGATCTCGCGGATCAGGGCCGAGGTCGCCGCCACGTCATCGGCGTCGATGGCGTAAGTGCCGATCGTCACGCCGGTGCGCGCCTTGACCGATTCCGCGATCGCCTCGCACTTCGAGACCGTGCGGCTGGCGAGGTGAATGTCCGAGAAGATATCGGGATTCATCGCCATCTTGTGGACCGCGACCGATCCGACGCCGCCCGCACCGATCACCAGAACCTTGCTCATCAACCTGTCTCCAATGCGCCTTGCCGATTGAACGAGGCCAATCGAAAGCGGGCCATATAGGGCCGTTCTGTGACAACTCAACTGTCCGGCACCCAAGGTGCACATAACGGCACCCAAAGGCACCCTAACGGCACACAACGCAACCGCAAACGCCGCACAGGCCGCCCCGAAGTGTCATAAACCGCCTTCAACCCGTCATCACCCGGTCACCCCACGGTGTCATCCGCGCCGCATCCCTTCGCAGGAGCCAGTGCCATGACCAGCCCTCTTTCCGGCAACCGTTCAAATCTCATCGAGAACGCGGTCGTCCGCGACGAAGCATCGCGCAAGAGCAAGCTGCTCGACAAGGCTTTCGCCATGGCCTTCAAGGGCCTCGTCTACGCGCAGATCTGGGAGGACCCGGTCGCCGACATGGCGGCGATGGAGATCACGCCCGACAGCCGCATCATCACCATCGCCAGCGGCGGCTGCAACGCGCTGTCGTATCTGACCGCGGACCCGGCGGGCATCACCGTGGTGGACCTCAACACCGCGCACATCGCGCTCAACAACCTGAAGCACGCCGCCGTGCGCCACCTCAGCCATGTCGAAGTGCGCCGCTTCATCGCCGAGGCCGACCGTGCCGAGAACGTCGCCCTCTACCGCGAGAAGCTGGCCCCGCACCTCGACGAGGCGACGCGCCGCTACTGGGAAGGCCGCGACCTCGTCGGCCGCCGCCGCATTGGGGCCTTCACGCGCGGCGTCTACCGCCATGGCCTCCTCGGCGGCTTCATCGGCGCAGCGCACGTCATCGCGAAACTGCACAAGGTGAACCCCGCCGAAATCCTCGACGCTGCATCGATGGAAGAACAGCGCCGCATCTTCGACGAGCGCTTCGCCCCGGTGTTCGAACGCCGCTTCGTGCGCTGGCTGACCAAGCACCCCGCCTCGCTGTTCGGCCTCGGCATCCCCCCTGCGCAGTACGACGCGCTGGCGGGCGGCCAGTCGATGGCAGACGTGCTGCGCGGCCGGCTGGAGAAGCTGGCCTGCCACTTCCCGGTTAACGACAACTACTTTGCATGGCAGGCGTTCTCGCGCGGCTACGGCAAGGGCACCGAAGCCCCCCTGCCCCCGTACCTGCAGGAAGCCAACCTGCCGCTGGTCCGCGACCGGCTCGACCGGCTGGACCTGCGCCACGCCAACTTCACCCATGTCCTCGCCGCAGCGGACGACGCCAGCTACGACCGCTACGTCCTGCTCGACGCGCAGGACTGGATGACCGACGCGCAGCTTACCGAACTGTGGACCGAGATCACCCGCACCGCCAAGCCCGGCGCCCGCGTGCTGTTCCGCACCGCTGCCGAACCCTCGCTCCTTCCCGGCCGCGTGCCCGATGCCATCCTCGACCGCTGGGACTACCGCGTCGAGCAGTCGCAGACGGCGACGCTGGCCGACCGCTCGTCGATCTACGGCGGCGTCCACCTTTACGTGTTCAAGGGCTGAGCCCGCATGGCAACTCTCGCCCCCGACCACGCCGCGCTGATGGATCGCATCTACCGCTGGCAGCGCCCGATCTACGACCTGACCCGCAAATACTACCTATTCGGCCGCGACCGCCTGATCGACGAACTCGACGCCAAGCCCGGCATGGCGGTGCTGGAGATCGGCTGCGGCACCGGCCGCAATCTCGCGCATGTCGGCAGAACGTGGCGCGGGGTGAAGCTGTTCGGCCTCGACATCTCCAGCGAGATGCTGCGCGCCGCGCGCAAGACGCTGGGCACGAACGGCACACTGGCGCTGGGCGACGCCACCCGCTTCGACGCCGCCGCGCTGCTGGGCCGCGAAGGCTTCGAGCGCGTGATGCTATCCTACGCCGTCTCGATGATCCCGGACTGGCAGGCCGCGCTTGCACAGGCCGCCGCGACGCTTGCTCCGCGCGGACGGCTGCACGTCGTGGACTTCGGCGACTGCTCCGGCCTGCCCGGCCCCTTGCGCAAGCTGCTGCTCGGCTGGCTGGCTCGCTTCCACGTCACGCCCCGGCTGGACCTTGCCGACGTGGCGGGCCGCGTCGCGCATGAGCAGGGGTTGGAACTGGAGGTTTGGCGCGGGCCTTTGGGATATTACCAGATGGTGCGACTTTCGCGGACCTGAAGGCTGAAAGGGAAAAGAGAGGGCCATTGCCCTCGCGCTCCCGGAACTGGCCACGCTGAACACGCAGCTTTTTTCGCTGACTGTAACCAAAGAGTCATACTGCAGAATACTTACAGACATTAAACTGTCACAATTGAGTCATAGTCGGCGCACTCCATTCGGGAGGGAGATAACCAATGCGCTCGATCATCCATGGCCTATGCACGCTCGCGGTGGTCTTCATCGCCGCGCCCGCCTGCGCATCGGAGGATGAGCAGCTTTGGCTGGGCAGCACCGCGACGGTAAAGCTAGGCGACAAGTGGCGCTTTTCACAGGAAGTGATCGGGCGCTTCAGCGACGATCGCGACGGGCTCTACGAAGTCGAATCGAACTCCCTGATCGGCTACAGGGTGGCCGACAAGGTGACCGTGTGGGTCGGCTATACCCACGATCCGAACTACGAAGCCGGCCACTTCTCGGTGATGGAACACCGCGGCCGCCAGCAGGTGACCTTCGATAACATCGTGAAGATCGGCCCCGGGCAGCTGAGCGCCCGCCTGCGCGTCGAGGAACGCTGGCGCGAAGGCATCGGCGGCACCGCCTACCGGCTGCGCCCTTACGTCAAATATGTCCTGCCCTTCCGCAAGGACAGCAAGACCGCGCTTGTACTCAGCCACGAGAGCTTCATCGACCTCAACGAAACGAACTTCCAGCGCGTCCAGGGCGAGGAGCGTATGCGCAACATGATCGCCGTGACGACCCCGCTGGCGAAGAATGTGAACCTCGAGGTCGGCTATCTCCACCAGCATGGCTTCCGGCCCGATGCCGACGACAGCAACGACAATGTCGCCTCGGTTTCACTGGGGTTCAATTTCTGAAACGGGAGACGTGATGGAAAGATGCGGCCTTATCCTCCCTGTTCGAAGGAATGGGGAGGTGGCAGCCCACAGGGCTGACGGAGGGGTTTCTCCCCTTCCACCACCCGCTACGCGTGCGGTCCCCCTCCCCATTCCTGCGGAACAGGGAGGATAAGGTCCGTGCCTCAAGCTACCCCAAGCCCTTGCGCCCGGCGCCCCGCAGGCTAACACCCGCGCCATGACCCAGCGCACGCCCACGCCCGAAGGCATCGCCCTCGCCGCCCGCAAAGTGGCCGAAATCCTGCCCCGCACGCCGCTGCTCCCGCTCGAGGTTGATGGCCGGACGATCTGGTGCAAGGCCGAGAGCCTGCAGCCGGTCGGAGCCTTCAAGATCCGCGGCGCCTGGCACCGTCTGTCCGCGCTGAACGACGAGGAACGCGCATGCGGCGTCGTCGGCGTCTCCAGCGGCAATCACGCGCAGGGCGTCGCCTGGGCCGCGCGGCGCCTCGGCATCAGGGCGGCGATCGTAATGCCGGTGGACGCGCCCGAGGTGAAACTGTCCAACACGCGCGCGCTCGGCGCCGAAGTCGTGCTCTACGACCGCCCCGGCGGGGAGGACCGCGACGAAGTCTCGCAAGCCCTCTGCGCCGAGCGCGGCGCCACGCTGGTCCACGCCTATGCCGACCCGTGGGTGATCGAGGGACAGGGCAGCACGGGCCTCGAGATCGCGGCGCAACTGGCCGAGCAGGGCCTTGCCGGGCCGGACCTGATCGTCGCGCCTTGCGGCGGCGGCGGGCTGACGGCGGGGCTCGCCCTCGCCTGCCCCGATGCCCGGATCGTGCCGGTGGAGCCCGAAGGCTGGGACGACGTGTGCCGCAGCCTCGCCGCCGGAACCATCGTGCCGGTCGGCCCCGATGCGCCGCCCACCGCCTGCGACGCCCTGCAGACGCCCGCCACATGGCCGATCAACTTCGCGATCCTCAAGGACCGTTGCCCGTTCGGCCTGGTGGCGACGCCTGCCGAAGTCCGCGCGGCCCAGCGTCTCGCCTTCGCGAAGCTGCGCCTCGTCCTCGAACCGGGCGGCGCGGCGGCGCTGGCGGCGGTGCTGGCGGGCAAGGTGGAGTTGGGGGAGCGCAGCGCCGTCATCCTCTCGGGCGGAAATACAGATGCGGCGGCCTTCGCCAAAGTCCTTTCGTCCCGGGATTGAACGCCCGGTGCCGCAAACTCCCGATGGAACCGGCAACGGTTGCGCGATATATTCCCGATACAAGGATAAGAAACTTCGGGAGTATAGCCATGGAAAAGGGAATGCCCGTCCCTGCCTTGAAGCCGTTCAAGATCGTCTTCATCGGCGTGGAACTGTTCTTCATCGGCATCACGCTGGCAGCGCTGGCGGACGTCGTTCTCGGCGAAAACTGGGGACTGGGCTGGAGCGTGTTCTTCATAGGCTTCATCGCCAGTGCCTGGGGCGCGGTCGCCTATCCGGTGTTCTGCGGGTGCTGCGGCTGGAACCGCAGCTGAACCCCTGCTAGTACGGCACCATGGATTTCGACGACCAGCTGCGCCGCTACTTCGCCACCGAAGACCTCTCCACCGTCACCCCCGCCGCAATCGAGGCCGGGGTGGAGCGGATGAAGGTCGATTTCGGCATGGAGCAGGACAAGGGCCGCCGCTTCGCGCTCTGGACCTTCATGTACATCCTCGGCTCCGCGCCCGACCTCGACGTCGCGTTCGAGACCGAGGACGAACGCAACGCCGCGCGCGATTTCATGGACATGATGGCGCAAATGGGCGCGGATTAACCGCGCTCGAAATAGCTCGCCAGTTCTACGTGAGTGGACCAGCGGAACTGGCCGACCGGACGCAGTTCCACCAGCCGGAAGCCCGCTTCGACCAGCCGCGCCGCATCGCGCGACCAGCTTGACGGGTTGCAGCTGACATAGACCACGCGGCCAACGGTGGAATCGGCGATGCAGTCCACCTGCTCGCGCGCGCCGGCACGCGGCGGATCGAGAACGACGGCGGCGAAGCGGCTCAGTTCGTCGGGCTGCAGCGGATTGCGGAACAAGTCGCGGTGGACGCTGAACACCGGCAACTGCGCGCGGTCGGCGCCCGCCTTGCAGGCATAGTGCACCTCGCGCGCGGCTTCGGCTGCCAGCACCTTGGTTTCCGGTCCCGCCAGCGCGAAGGCGAAGGTGCCGAGCCCCGAGAACAGGTCCGCCACCGTCGGTGCACCCGCCAGCCATTCACGCGCGGCGCTCACCAGTGCCTCCTCGCCGTCGAGCGTCGCCTGCAGGAATGTGCCCGGGGGAAACGGCACTTTGACGCCGCCGAGCGTCACCGTGACGGGCACCGGCTCCCACACCGTCTCGAAGCCATAGCCGCCGTCCATCGTCAGGCGCGCCAGCTTGTGCTCGCGCGCGAAATCCAGCATCGCCTCGGTGGCCGCAAGGCCCTCGGCGGTGAGGCCCTTGACGCCGAGGTCGATGCCTTGGTCAACCAGCGTCATCTCGATGTCGGCGGCCATGCGCGCCTGCACCTTGCCAGGCGCGGGCCTGCCATGGCGCCCCTTCTTGACGGGCGCGGCCTTGCCCATGGTGATGAGCAGCTTGCGCAGCGGCCCCAGCAACGCGACGATCTCGGGCACGAGGACGTGGCATTCCTGCACTTCGACCAGCCGGTGCGACTTCGCCTCGCGGAAGCCGATCACCACGCGCCCGCCCGAGCTTTCCGCGCGCAGCGAGGCCCGGCGGCGCGACGACGGCGGCGAAAGATGCGGCGCGGCGAGCGCCTGCGTCCCCAATTCCTGCGAGGCGGCGGCATTGGCCACCCGCGCCTCGACGAAGGCCGTCAGGCTTTCTTCGTCGAGCTGCTGCAGCTGACACCCGCCGCACTGGCCGAAGTGCCGACAAGGCGGCTCGACGTGGTGTGGCCCCCATTCGAGCGTGTCGTCGATGCGCAGCTTGTCGCCGGGCGCGGCGCCCCAGGCGAAACGGCCGGACGCGGTGACGCCGTCGCCCTTGGAGGCGATGCGCAGGATCTCTTCGGATTCGGTCATGGTTCCCGCGCGTATGCCCACCCCCAGCCCCTCCCGCAAGCGGGAGGGGAGAATATGGGGCAGCCCCTCCCGCAAGCAGGAGGAGAGAAAGAGCGCGCTACCTGCTCCCCTCCCGCTTGCGGGAGGGGCCGGGGGTGGGCCTGTCCTACAGGCACGCCGCAAGCGCCAGCGGCACCGCCTCGGCCAGTTGCCCCGCCGTGAACGCAGGCGGGCAAAGCCTCGCCGCCTCGCCGTGTAGCCAGACGCCCTCGCAGGCAGCGTCGAACGGCTCGATCCCTGTAGCGAGGCGGCTGGCGATCACCCCTGCCAGCACATCTCCGGTGCCCGCAGTTGAGAGCCACGAGCTTGCCCGCACCGCGCAGGCGAGCCTGCCGTCGGGCGCGGCGATCACCGTATCCGGCCCCTTGGCCACGACCACCATCCCGCTCGCCTCCGCCAGCGCGAGAGCACGCTCGGGCCGCGTCCCCGCACCGTCGAGATCGAAAGCCCGCTCCAGCGCGACGAGTTCGCCTTCGTGCGGCGTGGCGATGACGGAGGCCTCGCGCCCTGCGAGGTGACGCGGCGCCAGCAGAACCAGCGCATCGGCATCGACCACCACCGGCACCCCATCCGCCAGAGCCACCGCCAGCCGTTCGCGCGCGGTCGCATCGCGCCCCAGGCCCGGCCCGACCAGCACCGCCGTGTTGCGATCGTCGGCCAACACCTCGCTCAGCGCACCCTGATCGACGACGAGGTCGGCAGGCACATTGCGCTTGCTCTCGGCGAAGAGCTTCACGTAGCCCGCCCCTGCCCGCTGCGCCGCGATTCCTGCGAGCACCGCCGCGCCGGGCATCGCCCCGCCGACGACCGCCAGCAGCCCGCGCCGGTACTTGTGCGCATCCGGTGCCGGAGCGCGCAACTGCGGTCGCGCGACTGCGAGGGCAGCCCCCCGCACCGCGTCGACGCCGATCGGCACGTGCTGGAGCCGCCCCATCCGGGCGCTAGAAGGCATCAGGAAATGCGCGAATTTCCATGCGCCGAGCGCGATGGTCAGGTCGTAGGCGGGCAAACCCTCACCCAGCAGCATGCCCGAATCGGACTGTACCCCACTCGGCATGTCCACCGCCACACAGCGCGGATGCGTTTCGGCCAGCCGCGTGAGCAAGGCGAGGTGCTCCTGAGACAACGGCCGCGTCAGTCCGGTGCCGAAAAGGCAATCGACCAGCACTTCGCCCTTCGCCTCGGAATCGGTCTCGACCACGTCTCCGCCGAACAGGGCGCGCGCCTTGCGGCAGGCGTCGGTGGCAGGCTCGGCCGCCGCGACGACGACGGCATGGCCACCCCGCTCGCGAATGGCCTCGGCAATGACGTAGCCGTCGCCGCCGTTGTTGCCCGGG
Organism: Novosphingobium sp. HR1a; assembly: GCF_015594425.1. NCBI lineage: Bacteria > Pseudomonadati > Pseudomonadota > Alphaproteobacteria > Sphingomonadales > Sphingomonadaceae > Novosphingobium > Novosphingobium sp. HR1a. The sequence continues at coordinate 743 of NZ_JABXWS010000029.1, read as the reverse complement.
CCGCAGAGCACCGTCACCTTGTGCCGCCCCACCATGCGCCAGATCCATTCGGCAGCGCCACGCCCCGCCACCTGCATCAGCGCATCGACGCTGGTGCCCGCGTCGATCAACGCCTGCTCCGCAGCACGCATCTGCGCGGCCGTAAGGATCTGCCTATCGCGGGGCATCGTGCTTCACCGTCGCGGGAAAGAGGTAGCGATCGGTGCCCACGGTAACGTCGAGCCGGTCGCCGGCAAGGCGCACCTTCGGCGGCGTGGCGCTGTCCTTGGTGGTCACTCCCGCACCGCCCTTCGCGACCGCGAACCGGCGATAACCACCATCGGGATGGTGCACGACAAGCGTGAGCGCACCGTCCTTCTCGACCCGCTCCACCGAGCAGGCGGGCTTGAGTTCGGGCTCTCCTCCCACGGCGCAGTCGATGTGCTCGAGCGCTACGGCAACGGGAGCGGGCTCGTCACTGCGCGAGCAGGCGGCGAGAAGGAGGACGGCACAGGCCAGCGGCGGGAGCTTGGCGGTCATGGCATAAATCATAACGCCCGAAACGCTCGGGGCAATGTCAGGCTGCGAGATCACCACATCGTCATTGCACAGCCGGCTCAGACATCCCGAACAAGCTCCCTGGCAAGCCCTTTCGTCCGCCATCCTCAATGCTGAGCCGAAACCGGCCTTTCCGGATGCGCCCCGTTGCGGGCCTTGTTGCATCCTCCCTGTTGCGAAGCAATGGGGAGGGGGACCGCTCGCGC
>NZ_JABXWS010000028.1:16-41665 GCF_015594425.1 Novosphingobium sp. HR1a | reverse complement strand
GGGGAAACCCCTCCGTCAGCCCTGCGGGCTGCCACCTCCCCATCGCTGCGCGACAGGGAGGATATATGGCAACTTTCTACCCATTCCTGCCATCGGGGTCATCGTTCGCACGCCCCGATAACCACAAACGGTCCAACCCCAAAATGTCCCCGCGCACCAGGCACGGGGCGCCGCGACCTCAGCCCCGCTTGAGCTGCGTCACGTCGCGCACCGCGCCCTTCGAGGCGCTGGTGGTCATCGCCGCGTAAGCCTGTAGCGCCGCCGAAACCTTGCGCGGGCGCGGGTGCACCGGCGACCATGCATCGGCGCCGCGCGCCTCCTGCTGCGAACGGCGGTGCGCCATGACCTCGTCCGAGATCATCAGGTTGATGGTGCGGCCGGGGATGTCGATCTCGATCGTGTCGCCGTTCTCGACCAGCCCGATCTCGCCGCCTTCCGCCGCTTCGGGCGAGGCGTGGCCGATCGAGAGGCCCGAAGTGCCGCCCGAGAAGCGCCCGTCCGTCAGCAGCGCACACGCCTTCCCAAGTCCCTTCGACTTGAGGTAGCTGGTGGGGTAGAGCATTTCCTGCATGCCCGGCCCGCCGCGCGGTCCTTCGTAGCGGATGACCACGACGGTTTCCGCCACGACTTCGCCGCCAAGAATGCCCGCGACCGCTGCGTCCTGCGATTCGTAGACGCGCGCGGTGCCGGTGAACTTGAGGATGCTGTCGTCCACGCCCGCCGTCTTCACGATGCAGCCGTCGCGCGCGATGTTACCGTAGAGCACCGCGATGCCGCCGTCCTGGCTGAAGGCGTGCTCCTTGGAGCGGATGACGCCGTTCTCGCGGTCGAGGTCGAGTTCCTTCCAGCGCGCCGACTGGCTGAAGGCGGTCTGCGTCGGCACGCCGCCGGGCGCGGCCTTGTAGAATTCCTGGACCGAAGCCTCGGTCGTACGGCTGGTGTCCCAGCGCTCGATCGCCTCGCCCAGCGTGCGGGTGTGGACGGTCGGCAGGTCGGTGTGCAGCAGGCCCGCCCGCTCCAGCTGGCCGAGGATCGCGTAGATGCCGCCGGCGCGGTGGACGTCCTCCATGTGGACGTCGGCCTTGGCCGGAGCGACCTTCGACAGGCACGGAACCTGACGGCTCAGGCGGTCGATGTCGGCCATGGTGAAGTCCACGCCCGCCTCGTGCGCGGCAGCCAGCAGGTGCAGCACGGTGTTGGTCGAGCCGCCCATCGCAATGTCGAGGCTCATGGCGTTCTCGAACGCCTCGAAGCTGGCGATGTTGCGCGGCAGCACGGAGGCATCGTCCTGCTCATAATAGCGCTGGCACATGTCCACCGCGACGCGGCCCGCCTCCAGGAACAGGCGCTCGCGGTCCGAGTGAGTCGCCAGCGTCGAACCGTTGCCCGGCAGCGACAGGCCCAGCGCTTCGGTCAGGCAGTTCATCGAATTCGCAGTGAACATGCCCGAGCACGAGCCGCAGGTCGGGCAGGCCGAGCGCTCGATCGTCTTCACTTCCTCGTCGGTGTAGCTCTCGTCGGCGGCGGCGACCATCGCGTCGACCAGATCGAGCGCATGTTCCTTGCCGCGCAGCACGACCTTGCCCGCCTCCATCGGCCCGCCCGAAACGAACACGGCGGGGATGTTGAGGCGCATCGCGGCCATCAGCATGCCCGGCGTGATCTTGTCGCAGTTGGAGATGCAGACCATCGCGTCGGCGCAGTGAGCGTTGACCATGTACTCGACGCTGTCGGCGATGAGGTCGCGGCTGGGCAGCGAATAGAGCATGCCGTCATGGCCCATGGCGATGCCGTCATCGACCGCGATGGTGTTGAATTCCTTGGCAACGCCGCCCGCCGCCTCGATCTCGCGCGCGACCAACTGGCCCAAATCCTTGAGGTGGACATGGCCGGGGACGAACTGGGTGTACGAGTTCACCACCGCGACGATCGGCTTGCCGAAGTCCCCGTCCTTCATGCCAGTCGCGCGCCAGAGCCCGCGCGCACCCGCCATGTTGCGGCCGTGAGTCGAGGTGCGTGAACGAAGGGCGGGCATTGTCGGAACTCCGATTGGTCATGGGCGCGGGTTTTCGCGCTGTGTTGGAGCCGCCCCTACACGGTGATTGATTTCAATTCAACGTGAGTTTTTGCAATTATATTTCTTCGAACATTCGTCATCCCAGCGAAGGCTGGGATGACGGGAGTTGGCCGACTACCGCCGCGCAGAGCCGCGTCATCACGTCGGCCCACTCCGCCTGTCCCGCTTCCTCGGCGATGAGGTCCTGCCGGATTTCGATGCTGAGATAAGGCAGCCCGTTAGGCTCGGCGTGGCGGTTCATCGATGCGTTGAGCAGCTTGCCCGAATACGGCTCCTGATCGCCGGTGACAAAGCCCTGCGCCTCCAGCCAGGGAATGGCGATGCGCGCGGCGCGCTCGTCCTGGTTGTAGAGGACGCCGACCTGCCATGGGCGCGGCTTTGTGCAGGTGGCGAGGCCCGGCGTGAAGCTGTGCAGCGACAGGATCAGCGCCGGAGGCGTCTCCCGCAACTGCGCCGCGAGTGCGTGGTGGTAGGGGTCGAACAGCCGGTCAACCCGGGCTTGGCGCTCCTCCTTCGTGAGGACGTTGCCGGGGATGAGGTAGCCGTCGCTGATTTCAGGCATCATGCCGGGGACGTCATGAGTGCGGTTGAAGTCGCAGACGAGGCGGCTGACGTTGCCGAGCCAAGCGGCGGTACCGGCTTCGACCATGCGTTCGGCGATGGCGGCGACGCCGATGTCGATAGCGATATGCTCGTCGAGCAGCGCGTCCTCTATGCCGAGGTCGATGTCATCCGGCACGCGGTTGGAGGCATGGTCCGATACGACTAGGACGCCGCCCGAAACGGGCGTGCCGAGCAGGCGGTGGTATTCGGTTTCCAAGTCTGCCTCCGAAGGTTGCGCGCCGCGACCTTACCGCAACTTGCCCGCCATTTTCCACCAGTGGGGTTGAGTTTCGGCCAGCTTATCCCACGCCGCCTGCAATTGCGCCTCGCTGTCGTAAAGCGCAAAGCATGTCGCGCCCGAGCCCGACATGCGGGCGAGGAACGGCTCGGTCGCCCGCAAAGCTGCCAGCATATCGGCCACGACGGGGCAGATCGCGATGGCCGGAGCCTCTAGATCGTTGCGGCCTTCCAGTGCAATCCGGCGGACGGAGCCGATGGGCATCTCGCCGCGATCGACGCCGTCCCAGGCCTTGAACACCGGCCCGGTAGGCACGCCCACGCGCGGGTTCACGAGCAGGACCGGGGTGCCGGTGAGGTCACTCTCGACGGGCTGGAGATCGGTGCCGGTGCCGGTGCCGATGCAGGTGGTGGACAGGACGCAGGCGGGCACGTCGGCGCCCAGCCTCGCAGCGCGCGTCTGCCAGTCGCCTGGAAGGCCCGCGCTGCGCTCCACCATGCGGAACACCGCGCCTGCATCCGCCGATCCGCCGCCGAGACCCGCCGCGACGGGGAGGCGCTTTTCGAGATCGACGGCCCAGCCTTTGCCATGAGGCAAGGTGGACAGCGCCTTGGCGACGATGTTGCCGAACGGGTCGTCGATCTTGGCGGCGAACTCGCCATGGGTGGAGAGGCTGTCGGCGTCGGCGAGGGAGCCGCTCAGCCGGTCGCCGTCATCGACGAAGGCGAACAGCGTTTCGAGTTCGTGATACCCGTCCTCACGGCGACGACGAACATGCAGCGCGAGGTTGATCTTGGCATAGGCGGTTTCGGTCAGCATCGCCCCTTCCATGGCGCGGCGGGGGGCAGGAGGCAAGGGATGCTACGCCCCGTCGTCCCGGACTTGATCCGGGACGACGCCAGCCTGACAACCTCACATATTCGGGTAGTTCGGGCCGCCGCCGCCTTCGGGCGTGACCCATTCGATATTCTGCGTGGGATCCTTGATGTCGCAGGTCTTGCAGTGGACGCAGTTCTGCGCGTTGATCTGCAGCTTGGGACCATCGCCCGCGTCGAGGAACTCGTAGACCCCCGCCGGGCAGTAACGCGCCTCAGGCCCCGCATAGACCGGCAGGTTCACCGCAGTCGGGATGCTCGGGTCCTTCAGCTTGAGGTGGACCGGCTGATCCTCCTCATGGTTGGTGAAGGAGTACGACACGCTGGTCAGGCGATCGAAGCTGATGACGCCGTCGGGCTTGGGATAGGCGATCGGCTTGTACAGGTCCGCGCGCTGGGTTTCCGACGCATCGGTGTGATGCTTCATCGGCTTGGCGAGGCCGAAGCCGAACAGCGTGCGCAGCCACATGTCGGCGCCCGCGAGGATCGTGCCCAGCTCGCCGCCCCACTTCGCCACCATCGGCTCGGCGTTCTGGACGAGCTTGAGTTCCTTGGCGATCCAGCTTTCGCGAACGGCGGTATCGTAGTCCTGCAGGGTGTCCTGCTCACGGCCCGCCTTGATGGCGGCGGCGATGGACTCGGCCGCCAGCATGCCGCTCTTCATCGCGGTGTGGGTGCCCTTGATGCGCGGCACGTTGACGAAGCCCGCCGAGCAGCCCGCCAGCACGCCACCGGGGAACGCGAGGCTAGGCACCGACTGCCAGCCGCCCTCGTTGATCGCGCGCGCACCGTAAGCGACGCGCTTGCCGCCTTCCAGGATCGCGCGGATTTCCGGGTGCTGCTTCCAGCGCTGGAATTCCTCGAACGGGTAGATGTACGGGTTCTTGTAGTCGAGCGCGGTCACGAAGCCGAGCGCCACCTGGTTGTTGGCCTGGTGGTAGAGGAAGCCGCCGCCCCAGGCGTCGTTCTCGCTCATCGGCCAGCCCTGGGTGTGGATCACGCGGCCGGGGACGTGCTTGTCCGCCGGGATGTCCCACAGTTCCTTGATGCCGATGCCGTAGATTTGCGGCTCGCAATTGGCTTCGAGGTCGTACTTGGTTTTGAGGCGCTTGGTCAGGTGGCCGCGTGCGCCTTCGCAGAACACGGTGTACTTGCCCAGCAGGTTCATGCCCGGCTGGTAGTCCCCCTTGGGATTACCCTCGCGGTCGACGCCCATGTCGCCAGTCTGCACGCCGATCACGGCGCCGGCATCGTCATAGAGTATCTCGGCGGCGGGGAAGCCCGGGAAGATCTCGATCTCCAGCGCTTCGGCCTGCTCGGCCAGCCAGCGGCACAAGTTGCCCAGCGAGCCGGTGTAGTTGCCCTTGTTCGACATGAAGGGCGGCTGGATGATGTGCGGAAGGGAGAACTTGCCCTTCTTCGTCAGGTGCCAGTGCCAGTTGTCCGTCACCGGCGTTTCGGCCAGCGGGCAGCCGTCCTCGCGCCAGGTCGGCAGCAGTTCGTCAAGCGCCTTGGGGTCGATCGTCGCGCCCGAAAGGATGTGCGCGCCGATCTCCGAGCCCTTCTCCAGCACGCAGACCTGCAGTTCCGGGTCCACCTGCTTGAGGCGGATCGCGGTCGCCAGACCGGCAGGTCCACCGCCGACGACGACAACGTCGTAAGGCATCTCTTCGCGTTCGATCATGGTAGCCCCGTGCATTCTTTTCGTGTTTAGTCGAGCGATTAAATTCACGAATGCCTTGATTGCTCCCGCGCATAAGGTCAAGACCCGCGCGATGGATCAACCGCCAAATCCGCAATTTCTGGACGATATCACAGGTGCGCTCGACTGGTGGCGGGACGCAGGGGTGGACTGCGACTTTCTCGACGAGCCGGTCGAATGGCTCGCCCCGCCCGAACTGGAAGGCGCCCTGCCGCCGCGCCGCCGCCCGGATCCAAAGCCCGATCCGGATGCCCCGCCGCCGCCCGCCAAGCTCGATCCCGCCAGCCTGCCCGCCGACCTCGCGGCTTTCGCACCGTGGTGGCTGAGCGAACCGCTGCTGTGCGAAGGCGGCCCCGCCGCGCGCGTCGCGCCGCAGGGCAAGGCCGGTGCCGAACTGATGATCGTCGTCGAGGAACCCGAGGCCGAGGACAGCGAAACACTGCTCTCCGGCCAGCAAGGCAAGCTGCTGGACGCCATCCTTACCGCGTTCGGCACCGGGCGCGAGGACGTTTACCTTGCCAGCGCCCTGCCCCGCCATACGCCGGGCGCAGACTGGGCGGCAATGAGCGAGCGCGGAATCGGGCAGGTTCTGCGGCATCACGTCGCTCTGGTGGCTCCGAAGAGGCTGTTTGTCCTTGGTGGAAACGTCCTGCCGCTAATCGGCCACGAATCGCCGCATCGTCCTGCCATGTTAAGGACTTTCGATCATGAAGGGGGATCGATACCCCTGCTCGCCTCCTGGGCGCTGCCTGCTTTGCTCGCGCAGCCGCGTGCAAAGCCGGTGCTCTGGAGGGCCTGGCTGGATTGGACCGCGTCCTGAGAGATGCGGCCATCGGTCAGCCGGAGCAGGCGAATCGCACAGGATCGCGGGGAATACCTTTGAAACGATTTATCAGGGCCGGACTGTTTGCGGGCGCGTGTATCGCCGCCTGCGCATCGGCAGCACCGGCCTTCGCCAACAGCGCTGCTGTGGACTACTTCCGCACCCGCGCCGACCGTACCGCCGTCCCTTCGCTGCTCAGCCAGGACGATCGGACCTATTACAAGTCGATGTTCGACGCGATCGACGCGAAGGACTGGGCCACCGTTCAGAAGATGCTGGCCGACCGCCCCGATGGCCCGCTCCACCAGCAGGCCCGCGCAGAATACTACCTCGCTTCCGGATCGCCCAAGATCCAGCTGAACGACCTGCAGACATGGCTTTCGCAGGGCACCGAACTGCCCGGCGCCGACCAGATCAGCCGCCTCGCGCTCAAGCGCGGCGCTGTCGGCCTCCCCTCGCTCCCAGCCGAACAGAGCTTCGCGCGCCTGCCGACCATCGCCAAGCGGGTTCGCCCCTCCTCGATCGACGACGGCACGATGCCCGCCGGGATCGCGAACGGCATCAACGACCGCATCAAGAACGACGATCCGATGGGCGCGCGCCTGCTGCTCGACGGGATCGACGCCAACCTCTCGCCCTCCTCGCAGGCCGAGTGGCGCCAGAAGGTGGCGTGGAGCTTCTACATCGAGAACCAGGATGCCAATGCCTACCAGATGGCGCAGATCGCCGCGCTGGGGCAAGGCCCGTGGGTGGGCGAGGCATGGTGGACTGCCGGGCTCGCCGCATGGCGTCTGGGCGACTGCGACGGTGCTGCCGATGCTTTCGCCAAGGCCGCACGCTCGTCCGACAATGCCGAACTGACCGCCGCCTCGCATTACTGGAACAGCCGATCGCTGGTGCGCTGCCGCAAGCCCGAGCAGGCGAGCGCCGCGCTGCGCCTTGCCGCCGCGCGCGACGAGACGCTATACGGGATGCTGGCCGCCGAGCAGCTCGGCCTCAAGCTGCCCGAGCAGCACGCCGCCGCTGACTTTACGCAGGCCGACTGGCAGGCCCTGCGCGCCAGCCCCAATGTCCGCACCGCCGTCGAACTGGCGGAGATCGGCAAGGACGGCCTTGCCGACGAAGTGCTGCGCCATCAGGCCCGCATCGGCGATGCCTCGCAATATGCCCCACTGACCCGCCTCGCGCGCGATCTCGGCCTGCCCGGCACCCAGCTGTGGATGGCCTACAACGCGCCGTACGGCGGCAAGCCGGAACCCGCGACGCGCTTCCCCACGCCCAAGTGGACCCCGGTGGGCGGCTGGAAGGTCGACCCTGCGCTGGTCTATGCGCACACGCTGCAGGAATCGGTGTTCCGCGCCGGAGCCGTCAGCCCCGCAGGCGCGCGCGGCCTGATGCAGATCATGCCCGCCGCCGCGCAGGATCACGCCGGATCTCTGGGCTACAACGGCAATGCCTCCGATCTCAACAAACCCGAGGTCAACCTCGCCTTCGGCCAGCGCCACCTCGAAACGCTGAAAAACGATCCGGGCACGCAGGGCCTGCTGCCCAAGGTCATGGCCGCCTACAACGCCGGGCCGGTGCCGGTGCGCCGCTGGGCCACCGAAGTGAACTGCCAGGGCGACCCGCTGCTGTGGATCGAATCGCTGCCCTATTGGGAAACGCGCGGCTACGTGAACATTGTGATGCGCAATTACTGGATGTACGAGCGTCAGGCGGGCGGCGCTTCGGAGAGCCGCATGGAACTGGTGCAGGGCATGTGGCCGACCTTCCCCGGCCTCGCTGGATCGGAAGGCGTGCGGATGAACCCCAATGGAGCGATCGTGCGTGGCCATCGACCCTGAGCGTACTTTCAAGCCGATCAATATCGCCCTGCTGACCGTTTCCGATACCCGTACTGCCGAAAACGACACCTCGGGCGATATCCTTGCCGCACGCATCGTCGGCGCGGGCCACGCGCTGACCCGCCGCGCGATCGAGCGCGACGATGCGCAGGGAATCGCGGCGCTGCTGAACACATGGATCGACGACCCGGAAGTGGACGCGATCATCTCCACCGGCGGCACCGGCCTGACGGGCCGCGACGTGACCCCTGAGGCGCTCGGCAAATTGGGCGGGCGCGAAATCCCCGGCTTCGGCGAGCTGTTCCGCTGGCTCAGCTACAAGACCATCGGCACGTCCACCGTGCAGAGCCGCGCGATGGCGGTCGTGGCGCGCGGCACCTACCTGTTCGCCCTGCCCGGCTCGAACGGTGCGGTGAAGGACGGCTGGGACGGCATTCTCGCCGAGCAACTCGACAGCCGCAACCGCCCCTGCAACTTCGTCGAACTGATGCCGCGCCTGCTGGAAAGCTAGAGGGCGCTCGGTCAGAGCCGAACTGCATCAGTTGAACAAGGGGAGTCTCGCAGCTTCCTTCTCGCTCAGCGCAATACCGAAGAGTTCGCGCAAGGCCACCGCGTAGTCGGCGGCGTCGATGATCTCACGCGTATCCGTCGTCCCGCCGCGATGGACGCGCAAAGTCCGCTCGCTCAGCGCCGCGAAACCGTCAGGCAGTACCACGCTCGCGACGTGCAGCGTGGTGAATCGCGTGCCGGGCCGGGTGGAAGTCCAGTGGTTGGCCATCTCCAGGTCGTCCGAAACCACTTCGGCAAGGTCGAAAACATACTGCGGCTGCCATTCGCCGTGCGGTGCCGGGCGGCCGTCGGTCGCCTCGACCGGCCCGGCGCGTTCGAGCAGCCATTCGCCGCCCTCTGCCCCTATCGTCCCGATCCGCCGCAAGCGGTGCGCCGCGCCGTCGCTCGTCTGCGCCTCGGCGCCGTCCTCCAGCGGGAGAGGCGGCACGAAGCTGCCTCCAAACCCCGCATCGGCGATCCACGCCCGCCCCGGCTCGGCCCGGACGAGCAGTAGCACATGCGTACGCGGCGGCAGAGGCGCATCTTCGGCCAGCCCCATGCGCACGCGCGCAAGAAGCGGCCGGTTCACCATGCCCAGAGCCATCAGCGCATCGCCATAGAGCCGGTTCTGCTCGAAACAGTAGCCACCGCGCCGCTGCACCACGAGCTTGTCGAACACGCTGCCGGAATCGATGCGAATGCCGTTCCCTAGCGGAATATCGAGGTTCTCGAAGCCGATCGCCTGCCGATGCGCGCGCTGCATCGCGGCGAGTCCTTCCGGATCCGCCGAAGGTACGTGGGCAAGGCCGATGCGGGCGAGGTAGCGATCGATATCCATGGCGCCGCCCTACCCGCTCTCGCCGGACGTGGGCAAGCCTGTGGATAAAGGCGGGATACCATGCTTAGAACCTGAGGATGAAGCGGGACAAGTTCTCTTCACCTCGGTAACCACCCGTCGCTATTCCGCTTTCAGACCATGGAGGAGGTGACGTGAACGAGACCGGCGCAAGATTGCCCGCCCAATGGCTCCCCCTCGGGCTGATCGCGCTGAGCGGACTGCTTATCGCCCATCATGTGATGGAGTTCGCCGCGGTGCTGCGCGAAGGTGCCGGCAAGGCGGCCCTGACGCTTGATTTCCGAACCTACATGTGTGGCGCGGCCAACCTCTCGACACCTTATGACATCTGCCACAATGGCGAGTTCGTCAGCGGCTTCGTCTATCCGCCGCCCTCGCTGATCTACTTCAACCTGCTCTCACGCCTGCCGATCGACACGGCGTTCCTCATCCACACCGCGCTGTGTCTCACGGTACTGGCGATGGCCGCGTGGATGGCGGTGCGGCTGGCTGGCGGCCCGCGTCTTGCCATTGGAGCCGCGCTTCTCGGCGCGCTGGCGATCGCCCCGATCGGGACTTCGCTGGCGGCGGGGCAAGTCAACATCCTGCTGATGGGGGCGGCAGTCGCGGGCATGTACTGCGCCGCGCGCGGACGTGCCTCAGGCGCAGGTATCGCCATCGCCCTGGGGTTCTGGCTCAAGATCTACCCCGGCCTCGTCCCTGCGCTGTTCCTGACGCCGCGCAAGTGGCGCGCCGCCCTCGCCACCGTGATCGCCAGCGCGGCAATCGCCTTGCTGGGGCTGCTCTGGGCCGCGCCGGGGCTCTACGCGCAGTATTTCCTGGAACTCCTGCCTCATGCGCAGGGCTACACGATGCCCGGTGTTGCGCAGTCGCTGGCCGGCATCGCCACGCATATCGAGGCGGGCGGAGGACAGCCGGTGCTGCATTTCGTACCGATCCCTCAGACCATTCAGCTTGCCTCCAAGGCGCTGCTGGCCTTCGGCATCCTTGCGGCCATGGCGCATCAAGCGATCACGCGCGAAAGCCGTCCGCTGGACAGCCTGAACCTGCTGCTCTGCGCCTCGCTGGTCGCTGCGCCCAATGCCTGGGGCTATCACTATGCGCTGATCTTCCCGGTGATCCTCGCCGCCGTCGCGCAGACGCTGGGCGACCCTCACCCGCTGCGCACACCGATGGTGCTCGCCTGCTGGATGGCGCTGGTGATCCCGGCTTGGACCGACCCGCCGCACCTGCTGGCACAATACCCGATCCTTAACGTTCCCTTCCGTGGCCGCTACGCCCTCGTCGCGGTCGTGCTGGCGGCGCTGATCGCATGGGACGCGCGCAAAGGCGAGATTGCCGCCGCCCCGCGCAGGCGCTAGCCTTCGCCCCATCAGCGAGGAGCCTCCCGACGGATGCAGGAATTGCACGCACTTGCCGAAGCGATCGGACTGCAGCGTATCTGGTGGGACGTCGACGGCAGGGAGCAGGTCGTAACCGACGCCTCGCTGCGCACGATAGCCCTGGCGCTCGGCTTCCCGGCGGCAACGCCCGAGCAGATCGCCGCCAGCCTCGCCCGGGTCGAAGCCGAGATGACAGCACCTCCGGCGATGATCGTCACCGACGTCGGCAAGGAAACGTCGTTGCCGACAAGCCTCGCCGGTGCTCAACTCACCCTGCCGGACGGCACGACGCGGCCTCTGGACACCGCGCGCTGGACGCTTCCTGCGATCGACACGCCGGGCTACTACCCGCTGACCGTGAACGGCCATGCCCTGACGCTGGCGGTCGCGCCGACGTCGTGCCCGACGGTCGCATCGCTGGGCAAGGGACGCATATGGGGTCCAGCCATCCAGATCCCGGCCCTGCGCGGCAAGCAGCCCCGTGCTTTCGGCACCTTTGGGGAACTGGCCGAAGCCGCCGAAGTCTTCGCCGCACGCGGGGCCGACGCCATCGCGATCAACCCGGTCCATGCACTGTTCGCAGGCTACGGGCACGATTTCAGCCCCTATTCGCCCTCGAGCCGCCTCTATCTGAACGGTGCCATGGGTGATCCCGCGCTGCTGGGGCTACCGCCGCTGCCCGACGATGCCGGTGGCGACGGCCCGCTGATCGACTGGGAAGCGGCGCTGCCCGCCCGCCTCGCCCGGATGCGTGCGGCTTTTGCCGGTCTCGACGCGCCGACCCGCGAGCGGATCGCTCACGACAACGCGCCCCATGGCGAGGGCCTGCGGCGACAGGCGCTCTACGATGCGCTCGACGTGCATTTCCGCAGCAAGGGCGCGAAAGGCTGGCAGGACTGGCCGCCCGCATTCCACGATCCCGACGGCGAGGCCGTGGCCGTTTTCGCTCGAGACAATGCGGCCGAAGTGGAATTCCACCTCTTCACCCAGTGGCTGGCGCGCGAAAGCCTTGGCGAAGTGCAGCGCCGCGCGCGAGCTGCGGGCATGGCGGTGGGATTGCTGGCGGACCTTGCTGTCGGCGTCCATACCGGCGGCGCGGATGCCTGGTCCATGGGCGACACCTTGCTGCAGGGCCTGACCATCGGCGCGCCGCCCGATCCGCTGGGGCCGCTGGGGCAGAACTGGATGCTCACCGGCTTCTCGCCGCGCGGGCTGGCGCGCAGCGGCTATGCGCCGTGGATCGCGACGATCCGCGCAGCGCTTTCCACGGCTGGCGCGCTGCGAATCGACCACGCGTTCGGTCTCGCCCGGCTATGGGTCGTGCCGGAAGGTCAGCCGTCCAGCGCGGGGGCCTACCTGCATTACCCCTTCGCCGACCTCATCCGCCTCGTCGCGCTGGAGGCGCATCTGGCGGGCGCGCTCATCGTCGCGGAGGATCTGGGTACGATGCCGCATGGCTTCGGCCCGGCGATCACCGAGCGCGGGATGCTGGGCATGCGCGTCCTGTGGTTCGAACGCGCGGCCGACGACGGCTTCATCGGCGCGGCGGACTACGATGCGCAGGCCGCCGCGATGACCGGCACGCACGATACGCCCACCGTCGCAGGCTGGTGGAGCGGGCGCGATCTGCAATGGGCGCAGCGCCTCGGCCGCCTGCCCGAAGACACCACCGTGGATGAAGCCGAAGCCCGTCGCGCGTGGGATCGCGGGTTGCTCTGGGCTTCGCTGACCCGCGACGCCGCACCGCGCCCTGCGCCGGACGATCCCGCTCCCGTGGTGGAGGCCGCCTTGCGCCATATCGGCAGCACCCCTTGCGGCCTTGCGATCGCCCCGCTGGAGGACCTTCTGGCGGAACCCGAACAGCCGAACCTGCCCGGCACCATCACCGAGCACCCCAACTGGCGACGCCGCCTCAATGCGCCGCTGTCGGACCTGCTGCAGGACCCGGCGACGGCCGCGCGGGTTCAGGCACTGGACGATGCCCGCAAGGGGGTAGCCTAACCCCTGAAGGTTCCTGGCATCAGGTAACTGCGGTCCAGTTTCTCCAGCCGGGTCACGCCGACCATCGCCATCGCCACGTCGATCTCATTGGCAAGCAGGTCGATCGCGTGGCGCGCGCCGTGCTCTCCCCCCGCCGCGCAGCCATAGAGCGTCGCGCGGCCCACCAGCACCGCCTTCGCGCCGATCGCCAGCGCCTTGATCACGTCCGCCCCGCGCCGCACGCCGCTGTCGAACAGGATGGTGGTGCTGTCCCCAACGGCATCGACGATCCCCGCCAGCACGTCGATGGCAGGAGGCGAGCTGTCAAAATTGCGCCCGCCATGGTTCGACACCGCAATGCCGTCCACGCCGTGATCGAGCGCGATGCGGGCATCCTCGGCACTGAGCACACCCTTCACGACCAGCTTGCCCGGCCAGCGGCGGCGCAATTCGGCAACGTCGCGCCAGCAAACCGAAGCGGAATTCGCCACACGGCTGACAGTGCCGGTCAGCTTGCCGCCGACCTCGCGCGGATAATTGGCGAACTGCGGCAACCCGCCTTCGAGATAGTAACGGCAGATCACCGAGGCGAACCACGAAGGCCGCTTCAGGAAATCCGATACCAGCGTCGCATTCGGGCGGATCGGATTGGACATGCCCGCGCGCTTGTTGAATTCGCGCAGCGGCCACATCGGCGTGTCGACCGTCAGCACCAGAACTTCCGCGCCGTTCTCTCGCGCGGTATCGACCACCTGCCAGGACAGGTCGCGCCGCTCCCAGAGGTACATCTGCATCCAGTGCCCGGCGGTGGCGCACTTCGCTATCTCGGCAAAGCTGGTCGTCGAGCTTGTGGTCTGGGTAAAGGGTATGCCCGCCGAGGCCGCCGCGCGCGCAATCGCCCGCTCGCCCCGGTGCCAGAGCAGATCGGATACACCCGTCGGCGCGATCACCAAAGGCAGCGGCTGACGGCGGCCAAAAAGCTCGATCCCGGCGGAGCGTTCAGCCACGTCGCGCAATGTCCGTGGCAGAAACTGCACCGCCTGCAACGCGGCAACGTTGCGCTGGATCAGCAGGTCGTCCTCGGTCCCGCGCTCGATGAACTCCCAGATTGCGCGCGGCAGGCGGCGCTTCGCCAGTGCCCGAACTTGCGCGATATTGTGGGCCTTCTTCGCAATCCCGCCCATTACAGTCCCAGGTTTTCGCGGAATGTCGTGCCTTCGTATTCGGTCCGGTAGACGCCGTTCTTCTGGAGGATCGGCACGACCTGATCGACGAAATCGGTGACCGAACTGGCCATCACCGTCGGCGTCACGTTGTAGCCGTAGCAGCCGGTTTCGCGCCAGATGCGCTCCATTTCGGCGGCAACCTGCTCGGGCGTGCCGACGATCTGCGGCTTGCCTACCGCGAGACCCCAGCGGATCGCGACTTCGCGCAAGGTCAGGGGCTTATCGCCCTCGATGTTGGCGAAGGCCTTCATCAGTCCCTGCGATGCCTGCGTCTCGATCTCGGCGAGCGGCTGGTCGAGGTCCATCCCGGCGAAATCCACGCCCATCGTGCCGGAGAGCCGCGCGAGGCAGCCGTCGATCGGCAGCTTTTCGACAAGGTCCGCCAGCTTGCGCTTCGCTTCCTCTTCGGTGCCGCCGACGATAGGCTGAATGCCGAAGCTGACGCCGGGCGTCGCCTTGCCCGCAACCTGCGCGGCCTCGGCCAGATTGGTCATGAAGCGCTTCATCCCCGCGACATTGGGCTGGATTGAGAAGACGACGTCGGCGTGGCTGACCGCAAACTGCTGCCCGCGCCCGGAACTGCCCGCCTGGAACAGCACCGGGTGCCCCTGCGGCGAAGGCGGCACCGGCGCGACGGTCTGGCAAGAGAAGAACTCGCCCGCGTGGTCGATGAATTCCACCTTCGCGGGGTCGGCGAACAGACCCGCCTCCCGGTCGGCAAGAATCGCGCCCGGCTTCACCGAGTTCCACAGCTTGTAGCAGACCTCCATGTATTCGTCGGCGCGGTCGTAGCGGCGATCGTGGTCCAGTTGCTGCAGGCCAAGCGCCCGATGCTCGCCGCGCAAGTGGCCGGTGACGATGTTCCAGCCGATCCGCCCGCCGGAGAGGTAATCGAGGGTGCCCAGTTGCCGCACGATGGTCCATGGCTGATAGGCGCTGGTCGACATCGTCGTCGCCAGCCCCAGGTGCGTGGTCACCGCCGCGAGGGCCGAGAGCAGCACCACCGGGTCGAGCGAAGGCCAGCATACGCCGTACTTCACCGCATCCTCGTGGCTGTCGCGGTAGCGGTCGAAGACGCCTGGCGTGTCGGCGAAGAACATGCCGTCGAAGCGACCGCGCTCCAGCGTCCGCGCAAGGTCCTGCCACGCCGCGAGGTCGTGCAGCGCGTCAAGCCGGTTGTCGCCCGGCTGCGCCCAGCTCAGCACGGTGTGATTGATGGGCGAATTGATCAGGAAGCTGACCAGATGGATATGCTTGCTCATGCGGGGTGCCTCTCCTCCCCCGGTGATGAAGGGGGTGGAGAGCGTCCGCAAGAACAATGTATACACTAGTGGACGTCGACCTTCAGGAAATCGGCGATATTCAGCCAATTCGTGAGATCATCATATCCAATTCATCGCCTGAGCGTATCGTCGCCCCGGACTTGATCCGGGACCGCTGGCCATGAACAGCCTACTTTGAAGCGCGCCTCCAAGGTATGCCTAAAGACAGCCACCGGTCCCGGATCAAGTCCGGGACGACGCATGCCTCAAGTGATCACATCCGGCGCCGTCCGCCCCGTATGCGCCGCAATCCCGGCGATCGTCTCAGCAGCAGCGATCTGGTGCTCCAGCATCGCCGACGTCTCCGCGTCGAGATCGCCGAAGCGCGGCTCGTAACGTTCGAGGTACACGCGCAAGGTCGCGCCCTGCGTGCCGGTGCCGGAGAGGCGGAAGACGATGCGGCTTCCGTCCTCGAACAGCACGCGGATACCCTGGTTCGCACTGACCGAACCATCGACGGGATCGGTATAAGAGAAGCTGTCCGCATGGCTGACCGTCAACGGCCCGAAAACAGCGCCCGGCAGCGTATCCAATTGCGTCTTGAGCCCGTCCATCAGCGCATTCGCGCCCTCGGTGGCGATGCCCTCGAAGTCGTGGCGCGCATAGTAGTTGCGACCGCAACGCGCCCAGTGCTCCCGCGCGAGGTCGTCCACGCTGATGCCGCGCACCGCCAGGATGTTGAGCCAAAGCAGAACCGCCCAGAGCCCGTCCTTCTCGCGCACGTGGTCGGAGCCGGTGCCCGCGCTTTCCTCGCCGCAGATCGTGACCTTGCCTGCATCGAGCAGGTTGCCGAAAAACTTCCAGCCAGTCGGCGTCTCGAAGACCGGCACGCCCAGCCCTTCGGCCACGCGGTCCGCCGCGCCGCTGGTCGGCATCGAACGGGCGATGCCCGCCAGCCGCCCGCGATAGGCGGGGGCGATCTCGATGTTGGCGGCCAGCATCGCCAGCGAATCCGAGGGCGTGATGAAGCGCCCGCGCCCGATGATGAGGTTGCGATCCCCGTCCCCGTCCGATGCGGCACCCAGATCGGGCGCGTCTTCGGACATCATCAGATCGTAGAGGTCCTTGGCATGGATCAGGTTGGGGTCGGGATGATGCCCGCCGAAGTCCTCGAGCGGTACGCCGTTGACGACGGTGCCGGGCGCGAAGCCGAGGCGGCGTTCCAGGATCTCGACCGCGTAGGGCCCGGTCACCGCGCTCATCGAATCCATGCGCATCGTGAAGCCCGAGGCGACGATCTTGCGGATCGCGTCGAAGTCGAACAGTTCCTCCATGAGATCGGCGTAGTCGGCGACCGGGTCGATGACCTGCACGGTCATCGCGCCCACGTGCACCTCTCCAACGGCGTCGAGGTCGATGTCGAGCGCCTCCACCGTCAGCCAGCGATCGATCGTCTTCGTGCGATCCAGCACCGCGCCGGTGACGTTCTCGGGCGCGGGGCCGCCATTGGCGATGTTGTATTTGATGCCGAAGTCCTCGTCCGGCCCGCCGGGGTTATGGCTGGCCGAGAGCACCAGCCCGCCGCTGGCGCCGTACTTGCGGATCACATGGCTCGCGGCCGGGGTGGAGAGGATACCGCCCTGCCCCACCAGCACGCGGGCATAACCGTTGGCGGCCGCCATGCGGATCGCCTGCTGGATCACCGTGCGGTTGTGGTAGCGTCCGTCACCACCGATCACCAGCACCGCGCCGGGCTGCGGCTCGACGACGTCGAAGACCGACTGAATGAAGTTCTCGGCATAGCCCGGCTGCTGGAAGACCTTCACCTTCTTGCGCAGGCCCGAAGTGCCGGGTGCCTGACCGTCGAACGGGATGGTCGAAACTGTGACGATCTGGGTCAAGGACGGGGTCTCCAATGATACGGCAACAGGCATGTGCGCAATAGGCGACACTTTCGTGTCAGGACGCACATTGTCAAATGGTTGCTTGCTGCAATGCGGCAGGCGACGCAGGGTTGCAGTCGTTCCGAGTTCATTAACTATCGACTATGTAAATAGCCGAGGATCGAACCCTTGCCCCTGCGCCTAGGACCTCGGCGCGCCGCACGAGTACTTGCCGGATGCATGCCCAGACCGCCCTGGCCGACGAACCCGCCCGCCTCGCCGCCCTGCAACGCCTCGCCATTCTCGATACGCCGCGCGAAGAGGCGTTCGACAATGTCGTGAACCTCGTGCGCACGGTGCTGGGCGTGCCGATCTCCGCCGTCACGCTGGTGGACAAGGACCGCCAGTGGTTCAAGGCGATCGAGGGCATCGACGCCACCGAGACCCCGCGCAGCGAATCGTTCTGCGCCTACGCCATCCAGCAGCATGCCCCCTTGCTCATCCCCGACGCCACGCAGGACCCGCGCGTTGCCGACTACCCCGCAGTGCTGCAGGACCCGCACGTGCGCGCCTATGCGGGCGTGCCGCTTGTGACGTCCGACGGCTACAATGTCGGCGCACTGTGCGCGGTCGATACCAAGACCCGCGAATTCACCGACGGCGAACTCGACATCCTGCGCAACTTCGCCCGGATCGTCGTCAACGAGATGGAACTGCGCCGCATCGCCGAGCGCGACCAGCTTACCGGCGCCCTCACCCGGCGCGGCTTCATCGAGAAGGCGAACCAGGAGATCGCGCGGTGCCACCGCTATGGCCGCACCGCGTCGCTGGTGCTGATCGACGTCGATCACTTCAAGTCCGTCAACGACACTTGGGGCCATCCCGCCGGAGACGCCGTCCTGCGCGATCTTGCCGCGACGCTGGGCGCGGCGGGCCGCTCCGCCGATGTGTTAGGCCGTCTCGGCGGAGAGGAATTCGCGATGATGCTGCCGGAAACCGGCGTGGGCGAAGCGCTGGCCGCCGCCGAGCGGTTCCGCGCCGCGATCGAGGCGCGCCCGATCGTGGTCGCCCCGACGCGGACGATCGCAGTCACCGCCAGCTTCGGCATCGCTACACTGGATCACAGCGTGACGGTCGCCGAGGAATGGATCGCCCGCGCCGATGGTCCGCTTTACGAGGCCAAGCGCGGGGGGCGTAATCGCTGCGTCGTCGCCTGACCGATCAGGACGCCTCACAAGCCTTGCCCGGCCGGGTGTAGCGCGGGTCGGCGCCCACCGCCCTATCGGTCAGGGCATTGAGGAACGCTTCGATGTCCGTCGTCTCTGCGGGTGACAGCGTCGTGCCATGGCGCGCGATGGCTTCAGTCATGGTGTCCGCGCTGCCGTCATGGAGATAAGGTGCGGTCGGAGCGACATTGCGCAGCGAGGGCGTGCGGAACTTCCCGCGATCCTCCACCCGGCCAGTGGCACGCGCAAGGCCGAAGTCGCCGTTCGAAGGATCCGCCGGCGCTCCCGACAGGCGGTGGAAGGCAAGGTCGGTGAACTCGCGGCCCGAGTGGCACCCGGCGCACTCGCCTTTCCCGCGAAACAGCGCCTCTCCGCGCGCGGCTGCTTCGTCCAGCACCGGGCCGCCCGCAGCAGCATGGTCCCAGTCGGTCTCGTGGCTGACGATCGTGCGCTGAAACGCTGCCAGCGCGGCCGATACCGAGGTAAAGTCAATCCGCCCGCGCGTCGCCGGGAACGCCGCCTTGAACAGCTTGCGATAGCAGGGATTGGCCGAGAGGCGGCGCGTCAGTTCGACTTCCTGCCCCTTCATGCCCATTTCGACCGGGTCTTCGCCGGCAATCGGCACCAGCGCCTGCTGCTCGAGCGTGGCCAGCGAGGGATTGCCCCAGGTCAGCGGCGAAAAGCTGCCGACGTTCACCAGCGACGGCACGTTGCGCAGGCCCGGCTCGCCATGCGCGCCCGGGTGCGCGCGCACGCCGTCGGCAAAGCTGTGGCGCGGATCGTGGCACGTCGCGCAAGACAGCGTGCCGTTGATCGAGAGATCGCCATCATGGAACAGCCGCCGTCCGAGCGCGACTTGCGCATCGAGATTGCCCCGGCCGTCGCGCGCCATCCCTGCCCCGGCCGCAAGGACGAGGCTCGACAGCAGCAGCGCCCAGCCCCCTGTATGCCTCATCGGACGGGAGCGACCATCACCGTAAGCACCTGTTCGCCATTGGCCGCGATCTGCAGCAGATGGCGACCAGCCGGAAGATCGTACTCGACCATCTTGGCGATGCCCGAGCAATCCGGCCCATGACCATGCGCTACCGATGGTACCGCCTTGCCCTCGACGATCACATCGACCCATGAACGCCCGCTCTGCGCCACGCGGTAGCGACCGGCAGCAGCGACGTCGAACGCAAAGAGCCCGCCGAAACTGACAGAACCGCCCGGCTTTCCGGGCTCGATCACGTACGTGACCTTCGGCGTCGGCGCGAGCGCGGCATCGGCAGCTACGCCCTGCTCCAGCAGCGCCTTGGCCGCGCCGCTTGCCTTGATCGCCGCCTTCAACGGCCGATGCGCTGCACTCCATCCCGCAAGATCGGCCGGAACGGCAGCAGGCGCGGCGCAGGCGGCATGATCGTGGTCCGTCATCGCCCCGGGCATCGGCTCGGCCGCCTGCGCGGAACCCGTCGCCGCGATCGCAAGAAGAAGTGCGCCGAAGGTGCGTGTCATGATCATGGCTCCGTGCCCATTCTATGTTTCATGGAATATATTTGTGTACTGCCCGATGTAATTATGTACGGCGGGATACAGATTCGTTCCAAGCGCGAATCTTCAGAAGGTTCAAGGGGGATAATATGAAGTATGCGATCACCGCGGCGCTCGCCGCGTCGCTGGTCTGCGTGGCAGCGCCCGCATTCGCCGCTGATGACACCGACAATACTTTCGGCCTCGGCCAGATCGTCGTCACCGCGCCGCGCACGGGGAACGGCGACATTACCGCCTCCACCGTCAATGCCGAGGCGATCTACGATTTCTCGCGCGATACTCTGGATGAAGCGGTCAAGCTGATCCCCGGCGTCACCTCGGGCCTCTCGGGCAATTCGCGCAATGAGCGGCTGATCTACGTGCGCGGCTTCGACCGTTACCAGGTGCCGTTGTCGATCGACGGCATCCGCGTCTACCTGCCCGCC
Organism: Novosphingobium sp. HR1a; assembly: GCF_015594425.1. Classification (NCBI taxonomy): domain Bacteria; kingdom Pseudomonadati; phylum Pseudomonadota; class Alphaproteobacteria; order Sphingomonadales; family Sphingomonadaceae; genus Novosphingobium; species Novosphingobium sp. HR1a. The sequence continues at coordinate 21,181 of NZ_JABXWS010000028.1, read as the reverse complement.
GACGGACGCCTCGACTACGGCCGCTTCCTGACGCCCGACGTCGCCGAAATCCAGGTCGCCAAGGGTTATGTCTCGGTGCTCAACGGTCCGGGCGCGATGGGCGGCGCGGTCAACCTCGTCACCCGCAAGCCGCAGAAGAAATTCGACGCCGAGGCGCGCTTCAGCCTGAACCTCGACAACGACGTGGACTATGCGGGCTACACCGGCTTCGTCTCGCTCGGCACGCGGCAGGAAAAATGGTACGCGCAGGCCAGCTACGCGCGCAACTTCACCGATCACTGGGACCTCTCGAACAAGTTCGATGCCACCCGCAACGAAGACGGCGGCGAACGTGATCTGTCGCGCTCCGAAGACTGGCGCGTAAACGCAAAGCTGGGCTTCACCCCCAACGCGACCGACGAATACGCGATCAGCTTCACCCGGCAGGAAGGCGAGAAGCTGGCCCCGCTCCATGTCTCGGACAGCACCGGCCTGCGTTACTGGACCTGGCCTTACTGGAACCTGCAGAACGTCTACTTCCTCTCGACCACGCAACTGGGCGAGATCGCGACGCTGCGCACGCGCGCCTATTACAACACCTTCAAGAACAGCCTCGACAGCTTCGACAATGCCAATCTGAACACCCAGACGCGCGGCAGTTCGTTCAACAGCGCCTATAGCGACCGTGCCTACGGCGGCTCCGCCCAGCTGGACCTCAACCCCAGCGAGGCCGAGCGACTGAGCGTCTCGTTCCACTACCGCAACGACCGCCACCGCGAGATCCAGCAGGGCTTCCCTTCCGGCACATGGGAACCCTGGCAGACCACGATCGAGGAAACCTACAGCGCCGCGATCGAGAACGGCTACAAACTGACGCCGCAGTTGGAACTGGTCGTGGGTGCCAGCTACGACTGGCGCGACCTGCGCCGCGCCGAAGACTACACCTCGGGCGCTTTCGTCTACTACGACCTGCGCAACGGCGATGCGTGGAATGCACAAGGGCAACTGCTCTGGACGCCCGATGAGGCGACCACCGTGCACCTGTCGGTCTCCTCGCGTGCGCGCTTCCCGACCATCTTCGAGCGCTTCAGCACCCGCTTCGGCGGCGCCACCTCCAACCCCGACCTCAAGGCCGAACGCGCCACGCAAGTCGAACTGGGCGGCACACGCCAGTTCGGAGCGTTGCGCATCGAAGCTTCGGGCTGGTACGCCAAGGTCGATGACGCGATCGTCTCGTTCCCGTTCATCTACCAGGGCCAGTCCACCGCGCAGAGCCGCAACGTCGGCTCGGGCGATTACTACGGCGCCGACATCTCCGCGACCGCGCAGATCGCCGAGACGCTGCGTGTCGGCGCCAACTACGGCTGGGTGCATCGCAAGCTGAACGACCCCACGCTGTCGCGGATCACCTCGTTCCACATCACCGGCGTGCCCGAACATTCGGGCTTCGTCTGGGCCGAGTGGTCGCCTATCCCGGCGCTGCGCATCCTGCCGAGCCTCGACGTCGCGTCGAAGCGCTGGACCGTAAACACCGCGGGAACGCGCTACTACCAGACCGGCAATTACGCACTGGCCAACCTGCGCGTGGACTTCGACGTGACCGAATGGGCCACCCTGGGCCTCGGCGGACGCAACCTGTTCGACGAGAACTACACCACCGTCGATGGCTACCCCGAGCAGGGACGCACCCTCTTCGTTAGCCTGCGCCTGAAGAACTAGAAAATCCCCATGGTCCTCATGCTGGCAACCGCATTGCCGGCAACGATGCAATGGTCGTCGAGCCGTATCTCCAGTGGCTCGACGATTTGCCTGAACCTGGCGGTGGCGGCGATGTCGTCAGCGCTGGGACGGGCTGCTCCGGACGGGTGATTATGCGCCAGTACGATGCGCCTGGCGTCGAGATCGAAGGCGCGGCGAACAGTCCGGCGCAGCGGGATCAGGCACTCTGTCCGTCTGCCGCCAGTGTAGAGGTCTTCGGCGATGTAGATGCCCTCGCCATTGAAATAGAAGACCTGCACGCACTCCTCGCGCCGGCAACCCAGTCGATTGACGAGGTAGCGCCTGAACTCGGCTGAACCGGTATCCAGTGGCAAGCCGCGCATCGCCTCGCGGGAAGCCGCTTCGGCAAGACGGCGGGCCGCCACGATCGCATCGGCGAGCCAGGCACTGGACGGGCCATCGTCGCCCATGGCCTGCCGCAGGGATTCGAGCGATGCGGAATAGATCGTACGCAGCGACCCGAAATGCCCGATCAGGCGCCCGGCAATATCCTCGCCGGCGTCTCCAGCGTAGGGAGCGAGGAGCGCCGCCAGGATGGATACTTGCCCAGCCTCGTGCGCCGCGACATGTGACATACCACGCCCAGCAGCATCGCCACGAACTGGATGTAGGAGGGCGTCACCGCCATGGCGTCGTAAGCGAAGGTGTTGATCTCCTCCAGCGCCAAACGGTAGAAATGCCCGAACATCGCTATGATCTGCGCACCAGCTATCCATAACGGATATATCCGGTTGGCATGAAGCGCGACGATGTACATGCCCGCCATCGCCAGCGCATCGATGCACAAGTGCCCGACGTTGGCATGACGCCAGATGATCGAGCCGCCAATCGCAAGGTGATGCAGCTTGTCGATTGCCCCCATGCCGAAGAGCGCCCCCGAAAGGACGCACTCCGGCGCAGGCATCCTGCGCGCCAGGCAGTAGAGGAAGAGCAGCGCATAGACGGCAAGCTGAATCTTGTCCTTGTGAAACCACAGGATTTCCAGCCAGGAATGCTCAGGCATGTCGCCTCCGCATTCCCGGCCAGACGGCATGGGATATCAGGCGCTGCGGAGCATCGGCTCTGCCACGGCGAGGCCGCTTTCCTTCGGGCAGGTGCCTGCGTCGTCCGTGATCGCCTTCACTTCGAGGCCGACACCGCGCAGTTCCTGATGGACACGGATCATGTCGTTCTGGCTTTCGATCAGCGTACGCTGAGCCTTGGCAAGGCGCATCAGTGCGGTCTGGCCAGTGAAGGTCTCCACCCCGTCCGCCTGACGTGCCAGCAGCATCGATTCCATCAGCCGCGCAGAAGCGAGAAGCGCGGAGTCGAGCGAAAGTTCGGCCTCGGGAAGCTGGCGGGCGATCCGGGCGGTAGCGGCAGCAATGGTCATCGACATGGCAATATTCCCCCTGACGCGGGACCGGCTCGGCGGACGCGCCACAAACACAGGTTTGGGGAGGCTGGAACAAGGCCGTTCCGATCAGATCAGATCGGCCAGCGCACGAACGACGCCAAGACCCACCATCGCCACCAGAAGCATACCCCCGGCGATGGCGACCATGGCGGCTGTCCGGCTTAGCCCGGCATTTGCCCCATCGAGCACCTCCGGGACGATCTGGCCGTAATTCTCGCGCTGCCAGGGCGCCGTGACCGTGTAGGTCATGGCATCCGAGAGAGCGAGGCTTGCCGCCGGTTCGTCCTGAGCCCTGACTGATGCATCGGGCAGCACTTCCGGAACCTGAGGAATCTTATCTGGTATTGGATTACAGGGTGCGTCCTGATCCAGCAGATATTGCCTGTAGGTCCGCGCCAGTTCGGCGCGCGGCGGAGAGCCGGCTCGGATACGCACGCCCTCGATCCGCTGGTTCACGGCGCTTTCGGAGATGCCCAGTTCCCAGGCGATTTCCTTGCTGGTCCGATTTTCGGATACGAATCGCAGCACTTCATGCTGCTTGGGGGTCAGTCCGGGGAAGACATGCTGAAGCCCTGCGCCCTGCACGCGATTCGCTCCATGCTCGTTGAGATTTCTGTCCGCCATACTTTGCCAGCGACCCACCCGGCTCCGCCTTAAAACTAACCAACGATACTACGCAGCCGCAATCATAAACATAGTTAGTCAATATTTTACCATAAAAACATCGGGTTCCGAGGTAACAACGCGAAAAGGCCCGGCAACCGCCGGTGCGGTTGCCGGGCCTTTTCGCGGCCTCTCCGTCAAGTGGAGCTTATTCCTCTCCCATGCGCAGCGCGGCAATGAAGGCTTCCTGCGGAATCTGGACGTTGCCATATTCGCGCATGCGCTTCTTGCCTTCCTTCTGCTTGTCGAGGAGCTTCTTCTTGCGGCTGATGTCGCCGCCATAGCACTTGGCCGTAACGTCCTTGCGCATGGCGCTTATCGTCTCGCGCGCGATGACCTTGGCGCCTATCGCGGCCTGGATCGGCACCTTGAACATATGACGGGGGATCAGTTCCTTCAGCCGCTCGACCAGCGCGCGCCCGCGCGGCTCGGCCTGACTGCGGTGAACGATCATCGACAGCGCATCGACCGGCTCGTTGTTGACGAGGATGTTCATCATCACGAGGTCACCCTCCTGAAGCCCGGTCTGCTCGTAGTCGAAGCTGGCGTAGCCGCGGCTGATCGACTTGAGGCGGTCGTAGAAGTCAAACACAACTTCGTTCAGCGGCAGGTCGTAGGTCACCTGCGCACGGCCGCCGACGTAGGTGAGGTCCTTCTGGATGCCGCGGCGATCCTGGCACAGCTTGAGGATCGAGCCGAGGTATTCGTCAGGCGTGTAGATCACCGCCTTGATCCACGGCTCCTCCATGAAGTCGATCTTCACGGGATCGGGCATGTCGGAGGGGTTGTGCAGTTCCTTGATCGAACCGTCGGTCATCGTCAGGCGATAGACCACCGAAGGCGCCGTGGTGATGAGATCGAGGTCGTATTCGCGGCTCAGACGCTCCTGGATGATCTCCAGGTGCAGCAGGCCAAGGAAGCCGCAGCGGAAGCCGAAGCCCAGCGCCGCGCTCGATTCCATCTCGAAGCTGAACGAAGCATCGTTGAGGCGCAGCTTGCCGATCGATTCGCGCAGCTTCTCGAAGTCGTTGGCATCGACCGGGAACAGGCCGCAGAACACCACGGGCTGCACTTCCTTGTAGCCCGGCAGCGCCTGCGTGGCGCCCCCCTTCACCGTGGTGATGGTGTCGCCGACCTTGGCCTGTTCGACTTCCTTGATCTGCGCGGTGATGAAGCCGATCTCGCCCGGACCCAATTCGGGAAGGTCAATGCGCTTGGGCGTGAAGCAGCCGACGCGATCGACGAGGTGGTCGGTGCCGCCCTGCATGAACTTGACCGGCAGGCCCTTCTTGATGACACCGTCGATGACGCGGACCAGAATGACGACGCCGAGGTACGGGTCGTACCACGAATCGACCAGCATCGCCTTCAGCGGCTTGTCGCGCTCGCCCTTGGGCGGCGGGATCTTCTTGACGACGGCTTCGAGCACTTCGGCGATGCCGATGCCCGACTTGGCGCTGGCCATGACCGCCTCGGAAGCGTCGATGCCGATCACTTCCTCGATCTCGTTGCGCACCTTCTCCGGCTCGGCTGCGGGCAGGTCGATCTTGTTGATGACCGGCACGATCTCGTGGTTGTGCTCGATCGACTGGTAGACGTTGGCCAGCGTCTGCGCTTCCACGCCCTGCGCGGCGTCCACCACCAGAAGTGCGCCTTCGCAGGCGGCAAGGCTGCGGCTGACTTCGTAAGCGAAATCGACGTGGCCCGGCGTGTCCATGAGGTTCAGCTCATAGGTCAGGCCATCGGAGGCGGTGTAGTTCAGGCGCACGGTCTGCGCCTTGATCGTGATGCCGCGTTCTTTCTCGATGTCCATGTTGTCGAGCACCTGCGCGCTCATCTCGCGCTCGGACAGGCCGCCGGTGGTCTGGATCAGACGGTCGGCGAGCGTCGACTTGCCGTGGTCGATATGGGCAATGATGCTGAAGTTACGGATCTGCGCGAGTTCGGTCATGGAAGCGCCGTTAGAGCATTTTACGCCGGTGTGAAATCACCTCCGGGGCGGGAAAATGCGAAAAAGTGCGCAAGGCGTCACGCTGTACGGCGTAGCGGTGCCGTCTCCGACTTCTCGCGCCTCGGCCGGACCGGCGTGAACAGGACCGCGCCATTGCCGTCGAGTTCCAGCGGCTGCCCGAACTCGAGCCCCATGCGGTCCTCCTTGCACCAGCGCGAGGTCGCCATGACGACATAGTCATCCGCCAGATGCACACCGAATGTCGTTCCCACCGGCACGTTCCACAGGCCCTCGATCATCGCGCCGTGCTGCGAGATGTTGCGAATGGTGCCTTCGTAACTGTGCGGTCCATGTTCCAGCGCGACCTTGCGCAGCATCGTCTGCCGCGTCGCGCGGGCCGAACGCGGGCCTTTCGCCACGGCTATGAGGCCGTCGGCCAGTTGCGCCAGAACGCTCTGTGCATTGAGTGGTCGCTCGTAGATGTAGCCCTGCACGTGACTGCAGCCCAGCATGCGCACGAGGTCCAGTTCGTCCAGCGTTTCGACGCCTTCCGCAGTCGTCTCCATGCCGAGCGCCTCGGCAAGGTTGACGATCGAGGAGATGATCGCCCCGTTGCGGCTGCCCTGGATGGTGGCGCCCCGCACGAAGCTCTGGTCGATCTTGATCTTGTCGAACGGCGCCTTCTTCAGATAGCCGAGCGAGGAATAGCCCGTCCCGAAGTCGTCGAGCGCCAGCCGCACGCCGAGGTTCTTGAGCGCGGAGAACATTGCCTCGGTGGTCCTGTCGTCGCCGAGGAACACGCTCTCGGTGATCTCCAATTCCAGGCGCCCGGGCGAGACGCCTGCAGCGGCGATCGCGCTGGTGACGATGGCCGGCAGTGCGGGGTTGGCGAACTGCAGCGGCGAGACGTTGACCGCGACGCGCACCTCTTCCGGCCACTTTGCAAGATCGGCGCAGGCGGTGCGCAAGGCCCACTCGCCGATCTGCGCGACGAGGCCGGTCTCCTCGGCCACCGGCACGAACTTGGCCGGCGAGATATAGCCGTGCACCGGATGGTTCCAGCGCAGCAGCGCCTCGAAACCGGTGATCTTCTCGCTCGTGGTGCGCACTTGCGGCTGATAATGCAGTTCGAGAGACCCGCTGGCGATGGCGTCGCGCAAGTCCTGCTCAAGCTGTTGGCGCTCCTTGGCGTCGGAGTGCAGGTCCTCATCGTAGAAGTGATGCCGCCCGCGTCCGCCGCCCTTGGCCGCGTAAAGCGCGAGGTCCGCGTTGCGGATGAGTGCATCCGAGGTCATGCCGTCATCGGGGCACAGTGCGATGCCGACCGAGGCGCCGATGGTCACCCGCGCACCTTCGATGGTGTAGGGCTGCGACAGGTTCTCGATAATGCGGCGCGCCAGATGAGCCAGACCCTCGCGGTTCTGCGCGCCGTGGAGGATCACCTGGAACTCGTCGCCACCGAGGCGCCCGACGCGGCCGCGATCGCCCACGGTATTGCTCAGTCGTTCGGCGACCTGCTTGAGCAAGGCGTCGCCCGCCGGGTGCCCCATGGTGTCGTTGACCGCCTTGAAGCGGTCGAGGTCGAGCAGGAATACCGCACAGGCGCGGGTCTCTATGCGCGGGCTGGTCAGGATCTTCTCCAGCCACTCCGACATCTGGAAGCGGTTGGCCAGCTTGGTGAGCGAATCGAACCGGGCTAGCTGCGTGACGTGTGCCTGCGAGCGACGCTTTTCGGTCAGATCCGTGCCCGACCCACGGAAGCCCATGAAATTGTTGAACTGGTCGAGCACGGGGCGACCGGAGATCGACCACCAGCGCTCGTCCTTCTCGCCCGTCGCAGCACGCACGCCCAGGTCCTGGAACGAGGAGCGCGTGTTGAGATGGAACACCAGTGTGCGCTCCCCCTCCTGCCCCGCAGCTTCCAGCATGAACATGCCGGTGAAGGGCTTACCCTCCATCTCGGACACGGTGCTGCCCAACAAGGCGGCGATGCTCCGGGTCACATACGTGATCTTGCCCTGACGGTCGGTCTCCCAGAACCAGCCTTGCCCGGTCTGCTCGTACTCATGAAGCAATTGTTCGGCGCGGCGCTGCTCGCGCTCGCGCTCTGCATGGCGATTCGATTGCGACGACGCGGTACGCGCCTGCCGGATCGCCATGAGCAGGCCGATCACCGTGCCTACCGTCAGCAGTGTGAACGAGGCCATCGAGCCAGCGTGGAGCGAGCCGCCCCCCCATAGCCCTATCGTCGCGGCAATGATCGAGGTCAGTCGATTCTCCAGCAACGCCGTCGCCATCAACACGACGATGACGAAGATATTGACCGTCACCTCCCAGCCAAGGTGCGGGTGCAGGTTCGTCCAGCGCGCCGCTCCGAAGCCGAACAGCATCATCGGCAGCAGGATCGCGACGAACAGCAGCGGATAGCGCTGCCATCCATTGTGAACCACCCTGCGCTCCATGCGCGCATAGATCGAAGCAGGCAGGCACAGCGCCATGCCGAGGGCCATGCACAGGCCTGCCACCATGTCCGGCAATGTCCCGGATATAAGGCCCATCAGTAGCGCACTGACAAGCAGCGCCGGCCCCATCAGGACCCAGCGGCGACACGTGAAATAATGGAGGCAGTCTCCGGCATCGGGCCGCCCGCTCCATCGGGCGAACCCCGCGAAGGGGGAGGACGCAGCGGGTGCGGCATTGCCGTGCGAATCGTTCTTCGCCTCCTGCGCTGCGGGCAGAAGCCCTCGCTCGGCGCCCGAATGCGCCGCCTGTCGTTCGCCACGCAGACCCGGTTTCTTCATGCCCGCAACCATGCCTTTGCCGCCGTTGCGAAACCGTTAAGCGAGACGACCGCAATCGATCGGGCAACGATCCGGAATCCGAAGCATTTCACTTGATACCGCTTCGTCGCCGTGCTTGCTTCCATTCAACCGGCCGGCAACGAAGTCGGCCAGATACGGGAGACATAGCCATGCGGCACATCGCCATCGTCGGATCCGGCCCGGCGGGCTACTACACCGCCGAAGCCGCACTCAAGCAGTGGGGCGACGAGGTGCACGTCGATATATTCGACACTTTGCCCGTGCCCTTCGGTCTGATCCGCACCGGCGTCGCGCCCGACCATCAATCGATCAAGGCGGTCGCCCGTCGCTATGAAAACACGGCGCTCACCCGCAACGTCCGATTCGTCGGCAACGTGATGCTCGGCCGCGACGTGACGGTCGCCGAATTGCAGGACCTTTACGACGCCGTGGTCCTGGCCACCGGCGCGCCGCACGATCGCAAGCTCGGCCTCCCCGGTGAGCAATTGCCGGGCGTCTTCGGCTCCGCCGCGTTCGTCGGCTGGTACAACGGCCATCCGCAGTTTACCGGACTCGACCCGCAACTGGACCACGACACCGCCGTCATCGTCGGCAACGGCAATGTCGCGCTCGACGTGGCGCGTATCCTCGCCAAGTCGGAGGCGGAGTTCGCGGGGTCTGACATCGTCGCCCATGCCCTCGCCGCCCTGCACAATTCGGCGGTGCGGCGCATCGTGATCCTCGGGCGACGCGGACCGCACCAGATCGCGATGACACCCAAGGAACTGGGCGAACTCGCCAAGCTGGAACGTGCGCACCCCGTAGTGGATCCCGCCGACCTGCCTCCGCTGGAAGCCGACGCGGGCCTCGATACGGGGCTTCGCAAATCCCTCGGTCTGCTGCGCGCCTTCGCGACCAACCAGAACCCGCGCGCCGATGACGTCACGGTCGAATTCGACTTCTTCGCTGCCCCGAAGGCCATCCTCGGCGACACCCATGTCGAAGCGGTGGAAGTGGAACGCACCCGCCTGGAGAACGGCAAGGCCATCGGCACGGGAGAAACCTATCGCATCCCTGCCGGGATCGTCGTCGCCTGCATCGGCTATCAGACTTCGCCGATCCCCGACGTGCCCTATGACGAGCAGGGCGGCCGTTTCGCCAACATCGAAGGCCGCATCGCCCCCGGTCTCTACTGTGTGGGCTGGGCAAGGCGCGGGCCGACCGGGACGATCGGCACCAACCGCCCGGACGGATTTGCCATCGTCGAGAAGATCGCGGCGGACATGAAGGGCGATTCCGGCAAACCAGGCCGCCCTGGCTTCGATGCCCTCGCGGAACAGCGCGGCATCCAGGTCGTCAAGTTCACCGACTGGCAGAAGATCGACGAAGCCGAAGTCGCCGCTGCCCGCGATGGCGCCCCGCGCGAGAAGTTCGTCGAACTGGAAAAGATGATCGAGGCCACCGGACGGGCCTGAACCCTTAGCCATGACAAAGAAAAAGGGCCGGAGCTTTCGCCCCGGCCCTTTTCTTTGCCTGCCGTGAAGGTCAGACGCGCATCGGCATCAGCACGTAGAGCGCGGGGCTCTTGTCGTCCTGACGGATCAGCGTCGGCGCGGCCGCATCGGCAAGGTGGAGTTCCACCGTGTCGCCGTCGATCTGACCGAGGATGTCCTTGAGGTAATTGGCGTTGAAGCCAATCTCGAAGCCTTCAGCGGCGTACTGCGCGGGCACTTCCTCGGCCGCCGTGCCATTGTCGGGCGAGGTGACCGACAGGGTGATCCGGTCGCTGTCCAGCGCCATCTTCACCGCGCGGGTCTTCTCGGTGGCGATGGTCGCCACGCGGTCCACGCCCTGGAAGAAGCTCTTGGGATCGACCTTGAGCAGCTTGTCGTTCCCCGTCGGGATGACGCGGGTGTAGTCCGGGAAGGTGCCGTCGATCAGCTTGCTGGTCAGCACCACACCGTGCTCGCCGCCCAGCGTGAAGCGGATCTTGCTGGCCGACAGGTCGACGAGGACGTTGGTGTCCAGCGCCTCTTCGAGCAGCTTGCGCAGTTCGCCTACGCATTTGCGCGGCACGATCACGTCGGGCATGCCTTCCGAGCCGTCCGGACGGGCGATGGTGAAGCGCGCCAGACGGTGACCGTCAGTGGCGGCGGCCTTCAGTTCCTCGTCGCTGACGTGCAGGAAGATACCGTTGAGGTAGTAGCGCGTCTCTTCGGTCGAGATCGCGAAGCGGGTGCGGTCGATCAGCTGAGCCAGGGTGGCGGCGGGCACCTCGAAGCTGGTCGGCAGTTCGCCTTCCGCGATCATCGGGAAGTCGTCGCGCGGCAGCGTCGGCAGCTGGAAGCGGCTGCGACCGGCCTTCACGACCATGCGGTTGTCCGCCGAATCGAGGCTGACTTGGCTGCCCTCGGGCAGCTTGCGCGCGATGTCGAACAGCAGATGCGCCGAGACGGTGATCGCACCGGCCTGCTCCACCGAAACCGCGCTCAGCGTTTCCACGACCTGCAGGTCGAGGTCGGTCGCCATGATCTTGAGCGCACCGCCGGCGGCGGCCTCGATCAGCACGTTCGAGAGGATCGGAATGGTATTGCGGCGCTCGACGACCGACTGCACGTGGGAAAGGCAGCGCAGCAGCGTGGAACGTTCGATAGTGGCCTTCATGACAGCCTCAAGTCCCCCTTGGTCGGGCACGGGATAAGGATATCCCTTAAATTCGGACGACTATCTCTAACGGGAGTCGGGGCAGCGGCAAGCTGGAAGTGGCCGAAATACGGCGAATCTGGGGATAAATCGGGGGTTTGCGGCCCAATCGATCCCGCTAGTTGCCATATAGACGTCATTGCGAGCGAAGCGAAGCAACCCAGGGCAGCATTGGGCTGCCCTGGGTTGCTTCGCTTCGCTCGCAATGACGAATGAGGTTGCGGCGAGGAGACAAGGCCCCTCCCCGGCCTCATATCACACCATCACCATGCCGCCGTTGACGTGCAGGGTCTGGCCGGTGACGTAGCCCGCTTCCTTGCTGGCAAGGTACACGGCGGCGGCAGCGATCTCGTCGCCCTCGCCCATGCGGCCGATCGGGATGCGGGCGTTGAGCGCGTCCTTCTGCGCGTCGGGCAGCACGTCGGTCATCGGCGTGCGGATGAAGCCCGGTGCGATGCAGTTCACCGTCACGCCGCGGCTGGCGATTTCCTGCGCGAGGCTCTTGGACATCGCGGTGATGCCACCCTTGGCCGCGCAGTAGTTCATCTGGCCGGGGTTGCCGGTAGTGCCGACCACCGAGGTCACGTTGATGATGCGGCCATAGCGCGCCTTCATCATCGGCTTGGTCACGGCGCGCATCAGGCGGAAGGTCGATTCGAGGTTGATGCGGATCACCTGATCCCACTCCTCGTCCTTCATGCGCATCGCGAGGTTGTCGCGCGTGATGCCGGCGTTGTTGACGAGAATGTCGATCTTGCCCAGCGACTCGAGCGCGGCGGGGACCAGCTTCTCGACCTGCTCGGCATCGCCCAGGTTGCAGGCGATGGAGACGTGGTCGACTTCCTGCAGATGCTGCGGGGTGTGCTCGTCGAGTTCTTCGCGGAAGGCGCGCAGCTTGTCGGCATTAGAGCCCGAAATTGCGAGGCGCGCACCTTGCGCCGCCAGAGCGCGGGCCACGGCCGAACCGATCCCGCCGCTTGCGCCGGTCACCAGGGCAGTCATTCCGTTGAGGTTGAACATGGCAAAACTCCTAGATCGCCATCCCGGCGATGCTTAATCAGACGGCGCATGGCCCCGGGTCAAGCCCGGGGCCATGCGGAAAATCAGAGGCTCTTGGCCAGCTCCTCGATCTCAGCCATCGAGATCGCGGCCACGACGTCCACCTCGCCCGCCGAGCGCTTGATCATCGGGCCGACGACCTTGCCGCCGATCTCGACGAAGCGCTCCACGCCCGCCGCGTGCATCGCGATGGCGCTCTCGCGCCAGCGGACACGGCCGGTGACCTGCTCCACCAGCAGACGCTGGACTTCGGCCGGGTCAGTCACCACCGCCGCTGTCACGTTGGCGAACAGCGCGACGCGCAGCGCGCCCGGAGGGGTCGCGGCGAGCGCCTCGGCCATGGCGTCGGCGGCGGGCTGCATCAGCGGGCAGTGGAACGGTGCCGAGACCGGCAGCGCGATGCCGCGCTTGATGCCGTGATCCTTGACCAGCGCGATGGCGCGCTCGATTGCTTCCTTGTGGCCCGAGATCACGACCTGCGTGGGGTCATTGTCGTTGGCGACGGTGCAGACCTGACCCTCGGCCGCCGCTTCGGCGAGCGCAGTGGCCTTCTCGATGTCGGCGCCCAGCAGCGCGGCCATGGCGCCCACGCCGACCGGCACGGCGGCCTGCATCGACTGGCCGCGCAGCTTCAGCAGGCGCGCGGTGTCGGCAAGGCTGAAGGCCCCTGCGGCGCAGAGCGCGGTGTACTCACCCAGCGAGTGACCGGCGACGAAGTCCGCCTTGTCGGCGAGGCTGATGCCGCCTTCCTTCTCCAGCACGCGCAGCACCGCGATGGCGTTCGCCATGATCGCAGGCTGGGCGTTCTCGGTGAGGGTGAGCTGGTCCTCGGGGCCTTCGCTCATGATGCGGAACAGGTTTTGGCCGAGAGCTTCGTCGACCTCCTGGAAGACCTCGCGCGCGACGGCGCTGGCCTGTGCGAGTTCGGCGCCCATGCCGACCTTCTGGCTACCCTGTCCGGGGAAAACGAATGCACGCATCTGCGACCGCTCCTTGGCTTGCACGGCGGGCGGGGAGCCTCTCGCCGATTGCGAATCGATTGTGGCGCGGCGGGTTATTGACCTTGGCCGCTCAGGGCAAGCCCTGAGACACGCACGTCACCCGAAAGCGATGTCCTGGGTAACGCCCTTCGAGAAGTCGCCCGCTTTGCGCCGCACGTATTCGTAGAAGCCCTTGAGGTTGTCGGTCGGCTCGTACAATTCGAGCATGTGCCCGTAAGTCGCTATCGTATCGAGGAAAACGTAACGGAACCCGTTGGTCATCTGCGCGTCTAGCGCCAGCGTAGCCCCTCGCCCGGTGAAGTCGGCGACGGCTGCATCCAGATTATCGACGAACAAGGCTACGTGATGCAGTCCCTCCCTCCCCGAGCCTTCCGGATAGAGGTCATGAAAGGCCGAAGGGCCGGGATTGTTCTGCTGGCAGAACTCGATCATCACTTCGCCCCACTGGCCGTAGGCGCTGGAGTGATCGAGTTCGCGCTCCACCCCGCGATGGACGGCGCGGGTCAGCGCGATATGGTCGGCCACGTAGTAAGGCCCGGAGCCGAAGGCCGCGGAATGTGCCTGCGCAGCGGCACGCACATCCGGCACGAAGTAGGCGATCTGGCGGATCGGCAAGGGCGCCATCAATCTCTCCCGTTCTGTTTGAGCTGGAGAGTGGCGTCTTCGTCAGCCGAAGGGAACTATCTTATTTGCGGCATCGTGACCGATGTCCGCCACGCCGAGGAAAGCGATCGCGTGGCGTTCGCACCAGTAGCGCGCGATCTGCTCGGCATCGGTGCCGAAGGGGCGGTCGTTCTCCGGCACGTCGCTGACGCGGCCGAGGCGAAGGCCCGCGATGCCGCCGAGATGCGCGGTCGCGTGGAAGAACAGGCGGTCGACGGCGTAGAGATATTCGGAGACTTCCTCCACCATGACCACGTGGTTGGCGAGCCCCGGCATCAGCCGCGTGCCACCAAGCATGGCCAGCGTCATCAGGTTGAAGGCGGCGACGGCGTGGCGCTCGCCGCCAAGCGAGGGTTCGAGGCCCTGCTTGTCACCCGCGAGGTAGGCGAGCGCACGGCGCACCGCATCGGCGCCACCTGCGCGCCGAATGTCCGCCAGCATGGGGCCGTGGACGGGCTTGCCGATCCGCTCGCGATAGAGCCCGCCAAGCAGATAGCCTGCGTCCGAATAGCCGAGGTAGGTCTTGCCGACCGCCGCATGACCCATCTGCTCCAGCGCGGCCTCCGCAATCCGGCACGCACCGTAGCCGCCCCGCGCGAACCACACGGCATCGACGGATGGATCGTTGGCGCACTCCAGCAGAGCACCGAGGCGTTGTTCGTCAGTTCCGGCGAAGTGCCCCTCCTGCGCGAAGCATTGCTCGTGAACGACGAGTTCCACGCCGGGAAACTCGGCAGCGGCGAGCGCGCGGACGGCCTCGGCATCCTCGCGGGTGATCGGGGTGGACGGTGCGCAGACGGCGATACGTGTCATGCCATGCATTCCTATCGAGGTTGTCACGGCGGGCAAGGCCGCATACGGCTTGCGGTCTATGACCGACCTGCCAACACCCTCCAGCGACCTCACTACTCACCCCTGGTTCTTCTGCGGCATCGGCGGCTCCGGCATGCTGCCGCTGGCGCTGATCCTCAAGGGCCACGGCGCGAGCATCGGCGGCTCGGACCGCAGCCGCGACCAGGGCCGGACGCCCGAGAAGTTCGCCTGGCTCGAATCGCTGGGCTTCGAACTGTTCCCGCAGGACGGCAGCGGCGTGATCTCGGCCGAGCAGACGCTGGTGGCCTCGGCTGCGGTGGAGGACACTGTGCCCGAAGTGGTACGGGCGACGCAGCTCGGGTGCCCCCGGATGAGCCGCGCGCAACTGCTGGCGACACTGTTCAATGCCGCGCCCTTCGGCGTGGCCATTGGCGGCACCTCGGGCAAATCGACCGTCACCGGCATGACCGGCTGGATCATGACCGCGGCAGGTCGCGATCCGACGATCATGAACGGCGCGGTGATGAAGAACTTCGTCAGCCCCGATGCGCCCTTTGCCAGTGCCCGCGTCGGACAGGGTGATGCCTTCGTGTCAGAGGTGGACGAAAGCGACGGCTCGATCGCGCTCTATCGCCCCAAGGTGGCGGTGCTGGGCAACGTCAGCCTCGATCACAAGAGCCTCGAGGAACTGCGCGAGTTGTTCGGCGACTTCCTCGCCCGCGCCGAAGTATCGGCGATCAACCTCGACGATGCGGAAACCGCCACGCTGGCCCATCGGGCGCGCTCGCTGGTGACCTTCGGGATCACTTCGCCCGAAGCCCAGATCGCCGCGATAGACGTGGTCGAGGGGCCGACTTCGCTGTCCGCCACGATCCTCGACAGGCGCGACGGCACCGAGCATGCGCTGACGCTGAAGGTGCCCGGCCGCCACAACCTCTACAATGCGCTCGCCGCGATCGCTGCCGCCAATGCCGCCGGCGTGCCCGTTGCCGAGGCGGTGGCCGCGCTCGGCAGCTTCGCGGGGCTGGCGCGGCGCTTCGACGTGGTCGGCACCTCGCCCTCGAGGATCGCGGTGATCGACGACTTCGGGCACAACCCGGACAAGGTCTCGGCGACGCTCTCGACGCTCAAGGTGCATCCGGGCCGCGTCATCGCGTTCTTCCAGCCGCACGGTTATGGCCCTTTACGCCAGATGGGTGCCGAACTGGCCGAAGTCATCGCAAGGCTGCTGGGGCCGGACGACCTGACGATCCTCTGCGACCCGGTCTACTTCGGCGGCACCGTGGATCGCAGCGAAGGCTCCGAACGCATTGTCCGGCTGATCGAAAGCCACGGCGGCAAGGCGGAATACGTGCCCAGCCGCGCCGACTGCGGGAAGCGGATCGCCGAAATCGCGCAGGCAGGCGACCGCGTGGTCATCATGGGCGCGCGGGACGATACGCTGACGGTGTTCGCGAAGGATGTTCTGGCCGCCCTGCCCTGACGTCGTCCCGGACTCGATCCGGGATCGGTGGCGGTCTTCAGGCGAGGGCTATCGGCAGGGCGCCCCGCTTCGATCCGGGCTGTCCACGGCCAGCGGTGCCGGATCAAGTCCGGGACGACGCCGCCTTCAAACTCCGCCTCAGTGTCCCTTGCCGCGCGCCTTGGCGACGAAGTGCACCACCACCGCTACCACCGCGCCCAGCACCAGCCCGACCACTGCCGAAGCCACAGCGTAGCCCAGCCAGCCGAACACCGGCCCCAGCGGCCCGGTCGCCTCGGCCAGCGCATGCTCGACGCTATGCGCGACGTGTGCGGGCGCGGGCAGGCCCAGTTCCTCCAGCCCGTGGAGGATAATCCCGCCGCCGACCCACAGCATCGCCACCGTGCCGACGCTGCCCAGAACCTTGAGCACGATCGGCATGGCCTTCAGCAGCCCGCGCCCCAGCGCCTGCGCGCTCGCGCCCGGCTTCTTGGTCAGGTGCAGGCCGACGTCGTCCATCTTCACGATCAGCGCCACCGCGCCGTAGACGCCGATGGTGATGAGCACGCCCACCACCGCCAGCGCCACGGCGCGGGCGATGAAGCTGGAATCCTCCACTTGCGACAGCGCGATCGCCATGATCTCGGCCGAGAGGATCAGGTCGGTGCGGATCGCCCCGGCAACGCGGGTCTTCTCGAAAGTGGCGACATCGCTCACCGGATCGTCCAGCGTCTCGCCGTGCTTCTCGCCGCCGAGCTTCTCCAGCACCTTCTCGGCGCCCTCGAACGCGAGGTAGAGGCCGCCCGCCATCAGGATCGGGGTGATCGCCATCGGCAGGAAGGCGCTCAGCAGCAGCGCCACCGGCAGCAGTATCACCAGCTTGTTGAACAGCGAGCCCTTGGTGATCTTCCAGATGATCGGCAGTTCGCGATCGGGCGTAAAGCCGGTGACGTAGCCCGGCGTCACCGCCGCATCGTCGATCACCACGCCCGCCGCCTTGGTGCCGGCCTTGGCCACCCCCGCCGCCACGTCGTCCATGGAGGCGGCAGCGGCACGAGCGATGACCGCAACGTCGTCAAGCAGGGCGACAAGGCCGGAAGGCATTCTATTTCCTTTTGTTTGCAAGTGCGAACGAAGCCGCTGCATGCGGGGTAATCAGCCTGTGATCAAGCGAAAGCGAAACGGACTTAAATCCTGCGCGCACCCGCCGTTCTTCTGGACATGTGAAGAGCGCTCCACTTCCGGGGCCGCTCGAAAGGCTTACCGGGGTTCAACACATGTCAGTCATCAACACCAACATCAGCGCGATCCGCGCCTCGAACGCATCGAATTCGGCCAACAAGGCTCTCGGCACCGCGATGGAGCGCCTGTCGACCGGCAAGCGCATCAACTCGGCCAAGGACGATGCGGCGGGCCTCGCGATCTCGACCTCGATGACCTCGCAGATCCGCGGCATGAGCCAGGGCATCCGCAACGCCAACGACGGCATCTCGCTGGCCCAGACCGCCGAAGGCACGCTGTCGGAAGTCGGCAACATGCTGCAGCGCGTGCGCGAACTGGCGATCCAGTCGGCATCGGGCACCTACCAGACCTCGGACCGCGCGGCGATGCAGCAGGAAGTCACCGCGCTCACCACGCAGATCAACGACAGCTTCACGCAGGCCAAGTTCAACGGCAACACGCTGATCTCGACCACCGCAGGCGCTGACCTGACCTTCAACATCCAGACCGGCTCGCAGGGCGGCCAGCAGGTCGTGCTGACCTCCAAGGCGATCGACGGCACCAAGGTCTCGGCGACTGCCCTCGACGTGACCGATGCGACCAAGGCGGCGACCACGCTTACCAACGTCGATGCGGCGCTATCGGACGTCAACGCCACCCGCGCTTCGCTCGGTGCCGGCCAGAACCGCCTCGAATCGGCGATCAACAACCTGACCAACACCACCACCAATCTGTCGGACGCCCGCAGCCGCATCGAGGACGCCGATTACTCGGCCGAAACCACCGCGATGGCCAAGGCGCAAATCCTCAGCCAGGCATCCACCGCGATGCTGGCGCAGGCCAACCAGAGCCAGCAGAACGTCCTCTCGCTGCTGCGCTGATCCAACGCTTGCACTGCCTTCCTCCCCCGGAAGGTCCGGAAGCCCGGCGGTCGTTTCCCCCGACCGTCGGGCGTTTCCGTGTCTGCACAAGGTGACAGGTTTACACGGTTGACACGGTCCAGAGGGCAAAGGTGTCACCTTAGGCCGGAAAGTGTCACCTTGCGGGCGCAAGGTGACACATTTTGCACGAGATGTGTCACCTTGCGACCGGCAGGTGTCAACTTGTGGTGTAACATTATGGGGGGCGGAGCGGTTCGACCGGGCATTGGCGCAAGGTATCGGACCGGGCGGGGTGTAGGAAAGCGGGCGTTCGGTTTGCCCAAATCCCGCCATACTCCATGTGCTACGTGGGCAGGCATGAACTATATCATGCTGGCCATTGCCATTCTCACCGAAGTGTTCGCCACGACTGCGATGAAACAGTCCGAAGGCTTCACCCGCCTGCCTTGGGCGGCAGCGACCATCCTCGGCTATGCCGTCGCATTCTATTGCCTGTCGCTGACGCTGCGCACGATCCCGACCGGCGTTGCCTATGCCATCTGGTCCGGGGCGGGGATCGTTCTCATTTCAGCTGCGGCGTGGGTCTTCCAGGGCCAGAAACTGGATACCGCCGCCGTGATCGGCATGGCCCTTATCATCAGCGGTGTCGTCGTCATGAACACCTTTTCCTCGGCCTCCGCGCACTGACGGGCATGCCGGGCGGCGGCCGTCCTCATCAGAACTCGACGTCGAGTTCTTCCATTTCTTCCGGCTCGGCCTTTGCAGCCGCGATCCATTCGCGCATCGGGTCCCATTCGGCGATGGTCCGGCAATAGGCCTCGCACGGCTCCGGCAACGCCACCGCGTAGCTGACGAAGCGCGTCGTCACCGGGGCATACATCGCGTCCGCCACGGTCGGCTGCGCCCCGAACAGGAACGGGCCGCCGTAACGATCGAGGCACTCGAGCCAAATCGCCTCGATGCGCTCGATGTCCGGACGCGCGCCGGAGAACACAGGGAACTTCGCATGGCGCACCTTCAGGTTCATCGGCAGCGCCGAGCGCAAATTGGTGAAGCCCGAGTGGATCTCCCCCGAGATCGAGCGGCAATGCGCCCGTGCGATCGGGTCTTCCGGAAGCATCTGCGCGCCGGGGAACTGCTCGTTGAGGAACTCGGCGATCGCCAGAGTGTCCCACACGCTCGCTCCCTGCCACGTCAGGCGCGGCACCAGCACCGAGGGCGAGAGCAGCAGCAGTTCCGCGCGGTTGGCGGCATCGTTGGCGACCATCTTCTCGGTCACCTCCAGCCCGGCAAGGCGGCACAGCAGCCAGCCGCGCAGCGACCACGCCGAATAGGTCTTGCTGGAGATCGTCAGCGTTGCACCGGAATCGACCATGACCTGCCCCTTCATTCAGCTTGCTTAACGTTATGATGCAGCGCAGCATGATTGTACAACCGTTTGCGTGCACACTCGCCGAATCGCGAGGTGCCTGAGGGATATTGCGGATGCTCTATGACGCCTACCAGGCTTATTGCGACGTCCTGACCCCGGCGCGCCTGACCGCACGCGCGGCGACCGGTTTTCGCGACAAGTTCCTGGGCGGGGCGAAGACGATGCCGATGGCGCGCCGCCTGTTCGCTCTGGCCGAGACGTTCGACAAATCGACGATCACCCACAAGCGCCCGCCTTACGACATCGATGAAGTGCTCTGCGGCAATACCATGACGCCGGTGGTCGAGGACGTGGCGCTGGCCCTGCCCTTCGGCGATCTGCTCCACTTCGCCAAGCCGGAGGTGACCACGCCGCAACCCAAAGTGCTGGTGGTGGCGCCGCTTTCGGGCCACTTCGCCACGCTTCTGCGCAATACGGTCGCGACGCTGCTGCGCGACCACGACGTCTACATCACCGACTGGAAGAACGCGCGCGACGTGCCGCTTTCCGCAGGCAAGTTCGGGCTGGACGAATACATCGACTACGTCATTCGCTTCCTGCAGGAGATCGGCGATCCGGCGGCAAGGCGCGGCGCCAACGTGCTGGCGGTGTGCCAGCCTTGCGTGCCGGTACTGGCGGCCGTGGCGCTGATGGCACAGGACGACGACCCGTGCCAGCCGCGCACCATGTCGCTGCTTGGCGGGCCGGTGGACGTACGCGAATCCCCCACGGTGGTGAACGAGCTTGCCAATGCGCAGAGCTACGACTGGTTCGAGAACAACCTCATCCACACCGTTCCGTGGCGCTACAAGGGCGGTGGACGCAAGGTCTATCCGGGGTTCATCCAGCTCACCGCGTTCATGTCGATGAACATGGGGCGGCACAATGCGCAGTTCCGCAAGCTCTACCAGCACCTCGCCGACCTGGAGATGGACGAAGCGGCGAAGATCGAGGACTTCTACGACGAGTACCTCGCGGTGCTGGACATGACGGCGGAGTTCTACCTCGAAACCATCGACCGGGTGTTCCAGCAGGCGCAGCTGGCGAAGGGCGAACTGGTGCACCGCAGCCGCCGGGTGGACTGCGCGGCGATCCGCAAGACCGCGCTGCTCACCGTCGAGGGCGAGCGCGACGACATCTGCGCGGTGGGCCAGACGGCGGCGGCGCACCTGCTGTGTACCAGCCTGAGGCCCCACCTGAGGCGGCACCACCTGCAGCCGGGCGTGGGGCATTACGGCGTGTTCTCGGGCTCGAAGTGGGAGCGCGAGGTCTATCCGCAAGTGCGAGCCATGATCCTGGCGATGGCCTGATAGCCAAATCCTCCCTGTTGCGAAGCAATGGGGAGGTGGCAGCCCGCAGGGCTGACGGAGGGGGCGTCAGCT
>NZ_JABXWS010000027.1:0-3392 GCF_015594425.1 Novosphingobium sp. HR1a | reverse complement strand
TGACGAGACGACGAGGCGGCGCGCGACGCGAGGCGAGACGNGGGGCGTCAGCTCCCCCTCCACCACCGCCTGCGGCGGCGGTCCCCCTCCCCATCGCTACGCGACGGGGAGGATGAAGCGCTCCTTAATACCCCTGCTTCGCCAGCCAGGCGTCCACTTCCGGCATGCGGGTCTGGCCGACCTGGATGCGGTTCTGGATCTTGGCGATCGCCTCGTCCACCGGACGGCGCGAACCGGCCGCGAGGCGCTGCTTCGCATAGGCGTCCAGCTTGGCCGGCATCGCCGGATCGGAACTGCCGGTGGCCAGACGCCCGACGTAGCGCGTCGCACCCGAGCTATCGACGCGGCTCATCACCGCATCGTAGTTGGCGAGGACGAAGTCGAACGCCTGCTCGGGATGCTCGCCGCCGACGGCGCTGACGATCACCGGGCTGGTGGTCACGCCCGGCTCGTCGGTGAGCGACAGGGCCAGCGCCTTGTCGGCCAGCGCCTTGTCGTTGGCGCGGCCCAGCAGCGAGTAGAGCGTGGTCTTGACCTGCGCCGAGGTCTCTTCCTGCGCCATCGTGTGCAGCTTGTCCCAGGTCGCCGCGTCCGCGTTCTTCGCGACGACGGTGAGCACCGCCACCTTCACCGAGGGATCGATCGAGGCCGGATCGGCGAAGCGGCGACGTGCCTCGGCGACCACCGAGGGTTCGCCCAGCGCGCCCAGCGTGTCGATCAGCGTGGCGCGCAGGTCGCCGGCGGTGGCCTGCTCGTCCGCCTTCGGCTCCCAGCCCAGCGTGTTCAGCACCGGCAGCAGGCGCTTCGTGGCGAAGCGCGAGAGAGCCGCCTTGCGCTTCGCGTTGTCCTTGGCGAAGTCGGCTAGGCCGCCGATCACCTTGGCCGCGCGCTCCATCACCTGCGGCGAGGCATTGGCGGGCAGGTTCTTCACCACGTCGAGCATGTCGGCCATCGGCTGGTTGCCCGCGTAGCCGAGCGCCACCGCATCGTTGAGGATGCCGAGCTGGTCGACCGGCTGCACCGAAGCGATGCCCTTGACCAGACCCGCGAAGGTCTTCGCATCATAGAGCACGCGGTAGTAGCCCGACTGGCCCGCATTGACGACGACCGGACCGCAGCCCGCGACCTTGAGCGAACCCTTGCCCTGCAGCAGCGTCTCGGCCCTGGTGTCGTCCGTGCCCGCAGCGCTGACCGGCACGCGCCAGGCGAGCGGCTGCTTGTCGGCGCGGTCGCGGGTGAACTCGCCCTGCTCCAGCGCCAGCGTCGTCGAACCGGCGGCGCACGAGGACGTCACCTTCACCAGCGGAATGCCCGGCTGCAGCGTGAAGTCGTGCGCGATCTGGCTGATCGGCTTGCCCGAAGCCTTGTCGATCTCGCGCCACAGGTCGTCGGTGACGGTGTTGGAGTGCTTGTAGCGCGCCATGTAGGCCTGCACGCCCTTCTGCCACTCGTCCGAACCGGCATAGGCTTCGAGCATGCGGATCACCGCCTCGCCCTTGGCGTAGGTGATGTTGTCGAAGGCCTGGCTGGCTTCTTCAACGGTCGCGATGTGGTGGATAATCGGGTGCGTGGTGACGTAGGCGTCCTGGTCCATGGCGCGCTCACGCTCGCCGGTGGCGGTCAGTTCGGGGTGCCATTCGGGGTGGAACTTCGCAGCCGCGCGGCTTTCCATCCACGAGGCGAAGCCCTCGTTCAACCACAGGTCGTCCCACCACGACATCGTGACGAGATCGCCGAACCACTGGTGCGCCATTTCATGTGCGACGACCGTGAAGATGCGCTGGCGCAGCGCGTTGGACGCGATCTTGGGGTCGAGCAGCATCGCGTTCTCGAAGTAGAAGATGCCGCCCCAGTTCTCCATGGCGGAGAAGAACTGGCTGCGCCCCGGCGCCGCGATGTGGTCGAGCTTGGGCAGCGGGTACTTCTCGCCGAAGTATTCGTTCATCCACGGCAGCAGGTCGGCCGAGGCGCCCAGCGCGTAATCCGCCTGCGCCAGATCGCCCTTCTTGGTGAGCACGCCCACTTCGGTGTCCCCCGCCATCTTGGTCTTGCGCTCGAAATCGCCGAGGCCGAAGAACAGCAGGTAGGTCGACATCTTGGGGCTGGTGCCGAAGGTCACCAGCGTCTTGCCGCCCCCCAGATCCTTGCGGCTTTCCACCGGCAGGTTGCCGACGGCGACTTCCTCGGTCGGCACGATCGTCTTGAGGCTGAAGGTCGCCTTGTAGAACGGCTCGTCCCACGAAGGCATGAAGCGGCGCGCGTCCGAGTTCTCGAACTGGGTGAACAGCGCGCGCTTGGCCGAGCCGTCGGCCGCCTTGTAGTCCAGCGCGAAAAGGCCATAGGCCTGCGTATTGATCTTGCCCGCATAGTCGATCGACAGCACGTAGCTGCCCGGGGCGATGGGCTTGGCGAACGTGAAGGTCGCGGTCTGCGCGGCCTCGTCGAGCGAAACGGTGGGCGTACCGGCCTTCTTGCCGCCCTTGGTGAGCGCTGCCTTGGCGATCGTCAGCTCGGCCGCCTGCAGCGTGATGGTCTGCGTCGCCTCGACCACGTCGACCGTGATCGCCGCCTTGCCCGCGAAGGTCATCGCCTTGGCATCGGGAGTGACGGTGATGTCGTAGTGGCTGGGGCGAACGCTGCGCGGAAGCTGCGTGGTCACCGTCTCCGCCGTGGCGCCCTTGGTCGTGGAAGCAGTGCCAACTTCCTGCGCTGAAACGGAAAACGGAAGGGCAACGCCGGCGAGAAGCGCCAGCGCGGCGCGACGATACGGTTTCTTCATGGACGACTCACACCAGATGGGGGGATCACGCCTTGCTAACGTCCTGTCGCGAGCACGCAACAATTTACCTGTTGTGTGCAATTTTAAACGCTGCGGGAGTCACAGGGCCCACCCCGTCCGGCTAGGCAGCAAGCTGCCAAGCCTTCCGGCCCTCCCGCGAGCGGGAGGGCTGACCTCACTTCTCCCCTCCCGCCTGCGGGAGGGGCCGGGGGTGGGCTTCCCCCTTCTCTGCCCACACCGCGCTTGCATTCCGTCCAAAATCCGCTAAGCGCGCCCCTTCCCCAAAGTCCGAGGACACAGGGAAACCCAAAGAAAGCCGGAGGGGCCTCGCAATCCCGCGAGTCGCCAGCGATCGGTTAGACTAGATAAAGGAAGCTGCCGTGGCTCTATATGAGCACGTGTTCCTGGCACGCCAGGACCTCAGCCAGGCGCAAGTCGATGCGCTTGCTGCCGCCGCCACCGAGATCGTCGAGTCGAACCAGGGCAAGGTCGTCAAGACCGAGACCTGGGGCCTCAAGAATCTCGCGTACAAGATCAAGCGCAACCGCAAGGCTCACTTCGTGATGCTGAACATCGAGGCTTCGGGCGACGTCGTCGCCGAGCTCGAGCGCCA
>NZ_JABXWS010000026.1:0-31491 GCF_015594425.1 Novosphingobium sp. HR1a | reverse complement strand
GACGCAGATCAACGAAGACGTCATCCGCTACGTGACCATCCGCGTCGACGAGCACGAGGAAGGCCCTTCGGTCATGATGCGCAAGACCGACCGCGAGCGTACTCGCCGTCGCGAACGTGAAGGGAACTGATTTCCATGGCACGTGCATTCTTCCGCCGCCGCAAGTCCTGCCCGTTCTCGGGCAAGAACGCGCCGAAGATCGACTACAAGGACGTTCGTCTGCTCCAGGGCTTCATGTCCGAGCGTGGCAAGATCGTCCCCAGCCGCATCACCGCGGTTTCCGCAAAGAAGCAGCGTGAGCTGGGCCAGGCTATCAAGCGTGCCCGCCACATCGGCCTGCTTCCCTTCATCGTGAAGTAAGGGAGGGACCTACCCATGCAGATCATCCTCCTGGAACGCATCGAGAAGCTCGGCGCCATCGGCGACGTCGTCTCGGTCAAGGACGGTTACGCCCGTAACTACCTGCTTCCGAACAAGAAGGCCCTCCGCGCCAACGACGCGAACAAGAAGGTCTTCGAAGCCAACCGCGCCAAGATCGAAGCCGACAACGCTGAGCGTCGTTCGGCTGCCGAAGCCAACTCGGGCAACGTCGAAGGCAAGCAGATCGTCCTGATCCGCGCCTCGTCGAACTCGGGCCAGCTTTACGGTTCGGTCTCGGTCCGCGACATCGTCGACGGCCTGAACGCCGAAGGCGCGAACGTGTCGAAGCAGATGATCGTGCTCGAGCGCCCGATCAAGACGCTCGGCATCTTCGACGTCAAGGTTTCGCTGCACCCCGAAGTTGCGGTCAACGTCAAGGTGAACGTCGCCCGTTCGCCCGACGAAGCCGAACTGCAGTCGCAGGGCGTGGACGTGATGGCCGCGATGTTCGAACAGGACGTCTCGGGCTTCACCGAAGCCTACGACCCGAACGCCGAACCCGGCGAAATCGCGGTCGAGGAAACCGAGGAAGAGGGCGAGGCCCAGGCCTGAGCCTTTCCTTCGGTTACCGAGGAATAGCAAAGCCCTCGTTCCCCAGCGGAACGGGGGCTTTTCCTTTTGGCACAATGCTGGTTCGTGCCCATGGGGCTTCGACAAGCTCAGCCTGAGCGGTGTTGAGAGCAGGCTCTCAGAGCATCCGATGCCCCCTTCGTCATTGCGAGCGCAGCGAAGCAATCCAGGGCAATTCAGCGCCGCTCTGGATTGCTTCGCTGCGCTCGCAATGACGATCAATGAAAATCCAAATCCCGCTCAGGCTGAGCTTGTCGAAGCCCCCTCGGCCGGGCAGACCCGGAAAACCATGATCCACTCCGTCACCCCCGCCGACTACCGCACCGACGCATCTCTGCGCGGCGCGATGCTGGCGCTCAACAACGCCCACGCCGTCGCACTCTCCTTCGCCGACGAAGCGCGCATGGCGATGCTGGTGGAGGAGGCATTCCTCGCCGCGCGGATCGGAAGCCTGGACGCCCTACTCCTCGCCTTCGCGCCCGGGGCCGCATACGACAGCGCCAACTACCGCTGGTTCGAACGGCGCTATGCCAGTTTCGTCTACGTCGACCGCGTCGTCGTCGCCCCGGAAGCGCGCGGTCGGGGCCTGGCTCGCCAACTCTACGCCCGCCTCTTCGAAGCGGCCCGCGCCGCGGGCCACGAGCGCGTGGTCTGCGAGGTCAATTCCGATCCGCCCAACCCGGCTTCCGACGCCTTCCATGCCGCCCTCGGCTTCACGCCCATCGGCGAGGCGCTGCTGGAGAACGGCAAGACGGTGACGTATCTCTCGCTGGAGCTGTCGTCGTCCCGGACTTGATCCGGGACCGCTGGCGGTCTTTAGGCACGATCTTCCAGTGCGCGGAAAGCTGGGTTGTTCACGGCCAGCGGTCCCGGATCAAGTCCGGGACGACGCAAGGACACCGTCATCACCCTGCCCATATCGCCCCCTATTGCGCCGCAGCACGGAATGCGTAATAGATGGCCATGCAGAAGATGAAAGAAACCATCGCGGAATTGGTCCGCGTTTACGAAGCCGCCGTTTCCACTCTCAAGGCCGATATCGCCGCCTTCGTAGAGAACGGCACCCTCCCCCCAGCAGATCGCCGCGCGAACCGCCTCTGGACATATCCTGAGCTGCGGATCACGTATCGCGGCACCGAACTCAACGCCCGCGCCTCGCGCGCGTTCGGGCGGCTCGAGATGGCCGGCACATACGCCACTACCGTTACGCGCCCACATCTCTTCGCCTCCTACCTCGAGGAACAGCTCGCGCTGATCGAGGCCGAGTACGAAGTGGAATTCGAGGTAGCCGCCTCCACGCAGGAGATCCCCTTCCCCTACGTGCTCGAAGGCGTCTCGGTCGGCAGCGTCACGCCGCAGGAACTGGCGAGCCACTTCCCCAGCACCGAACTGGCGATGATCGGAGACGAGATCGCCGACGGCACCTTCCTCGCCGCCGAGGACGAACCGCACCCGCTGGCCCTGTTCGACGGCCTGCGCACCGACTTCTCCCTCGCGCGCCTGGCGCACTACACCGGCACAAGCCCGGACCACTGCCAGCGCTTCGTGCTGTTCACCAACTACCACCGCTATGTGGACGAGTTCGTGGACTGGGCGGGCACGCAAGTCGGCTCGGACGGCTATGTCGCGCTTTCGGGCGCCGGCGGCCTCTATCTCGACGCGCCGGTTGAGAACGCGCGCGCACGCCTGTCCGACACCGCATGGCGCCGCCACCAGATGCCCGCCTACCACCTCATTCGCAAGGACGGTTCGGGCATCACGCTGGTCAACATCGGTGTCGGCCCGTCCAACGCCAAGACCATCACCGATCACCTCGCGGTGCTGCGCCCCGAGGCGTGGCTGATGATCGGCCACTGCGGCGGCCTGCGCGAAAGCCAGCGCATCGGCGACTACGTGCTCGCCCATGCCTATCTGCGGGACGACCACGTGCTCGACCCGGTGCTGCCGCCCGAGATCCCGCTGCCCGCCATCGCCGAAGTGCAGCTGGCCCTGGCGCAGGCGGCCGAGGTCGTCAGCGGCGAAGGCGGCGCGAACCTCAAGAAGCGGATGCGCACCGGCACCATCGTCACCACCGACGATCGCAACTGGGAACTGCGCTACACCGAGTCCGCCAAGCGCTTCTCGCTGAGCCGCGCGATCGGCATCGACATGGAAAGCGCCACGATCAGCGCGCAGGGCTACCGCTTCCGCGTACCTTACGGGACGCTGCTGTGCGTCTCGGACAAGCCGCTGCACGGCGAACTCAAGCTGCCGGGCCAGGCCAACCGCTTCTATGAAGAGGCGATCGCCAGCCACCTCAAGATCGGCCTCATCACCTGCGACCTGCTGCGCGAACAGGGTGACCGCCTGCACTCGCGCAAGCTGCGCGCGTTCAACGAGCCGCCGTTCCGGTAGGAAACAGCCTACCGGGCCAGAACACGAAGCCGACCGTCGCGACCTGAGCGGCGGTCGGCTTTTTCGTTGCGCCTGCAGAAAAGCGGCGGACGGCTACTCTCCCTCGCGGGATATATTCGTGATACGCCGCTTAACACGCAGAGAGCCTGCAGAATTTCGCTACGCGCACTCGCGCGAATGTTCTGGTGGTTGGTAATTTTATGCCCGCGTTCCGAAACGACGATAGGCTCAAGCGCAATCTTATTCCCAATGTCATCGCAAGCCTTCCAAACGGCCACAGAACATTTACTTTCGCGAATAATCCTGCATTCAATATAGAAACTGAATTCGATTAACTTATTTTCAATGAAACATATGTGAAATGAATTTCAGGTATATTTCACGTTTATTTCCAATATTGAAATAGATGTGATCGATATACAACGCCATCAATTCATTATCCGCACATCGATGATTATATGATGACAGTCTGATCCTTACGGGAGCAGACGCACTCGCCTGCTTCCGGCGTCGAGGATTTCGCACCGCCGGAATCTGCGAAAGGAGCATCAATGACCCCCCACATGAAGCGTCTGCTTCTGGCCTCGACCCTGCTGATGGGCCTGCCCGCGGCAGCGCACGCGCAGGACGAAGCGCCCTCCGCCACGGACGCGGCCGATACCGGCGACGCGATCGTCGTCACCGGCTCGCGCCTGCGCAATGCCAACCTCGAGCAGGCCGCGCCGATCATGGCCGTGACCGCCGCCGAGATGAAGGCGACCGGACAGGTCAACGTCGAGAACGTTCTGAAGGAAATCCCGCAGCTGGTCCCCGACCAGACCGGCGCCTCGAACAATCCGGGTGACGGCGTCGCCACCGCAAACCTGCGCGGCCTCGGCGCCCAGCGCACGCTGGTACTGGTCAACGGCCGCCGCTACGTCTCGTACGACACCAACCAGATCGTCGACCTGAACACGATCCCGACCGCCCTGCTGGAGCGCGTCGACGTGGTGACCGGCGGCAAGTCGGCCGTCTACGGTTCGGACGCGGTCACCGGCGTCGTCAACTTCGTGACGAAGCAGGACTACGACGGTATCCAGGCCAACGCCAACTACCGTTTGACCGACGCGGGTGACGGCGCGCAGTACACGGGCGGCATTCTGGCGGGTAAGAACTTCGCGGACGGCCGCGGCAACATCACCGTCTACGGCGAGTACAGCCAGCGCAAGGCGATCACGCAGGCATCGCGCAGCTACACCAAGACGGCCATGACCGACGGCGACGATGGCACCCTCGTCGCGGGTGGCTCCTCGTCGATCCCGGCGACGCGCATGAATCTGGGCGGCACCAACTACAAGTTCGGGCAGGACGGCAGCTATTCGGCCTACGACAGCAGCACCGACGCTTACAACTACGCGACCGAGAACTACCTGCAGGTCCCGCAGAAGCGCGAACTCGTCTTCGCGCAGGCGCACTTCGACGTCAGCGACGCGCTGACCCTCTATGCCGAGGGCCAGTACGTCCACAACCGCGTCAAGAACCAGCTCGCGCCGACCCCGGTGACCGGCAGCTTCTCGATCGACAACGACAGCTCGTTCCTCTCGGCCGACAGCCAGGCGTTGCTGCAGGGCTACGACACCGACGGCGATGGCTACACCACCGCCAACATCTACCGCCGCCTGAGCGAGATCGGCGACCGCGTGCAGGTCACCGACAGCAAGGCGGTGCGCGGCCTGATCGGCGCGCGCGGCGACATCGGCCACGACTGGAGCTACGACGTCTACGCCAGCTTCTCGCGCACCCGGCGGACCGAGTACCAGTACGGCAACATCTCGCGCAGCCGTTTGCAGCAGGGCCTGCTGACGACCTATGACGCCAACGGCAACCTCGTCTGCACCGACACCAGCAACGGCTGCGTGCCCGTCAACATCTTCGGCGAGGGCAACATCAGCGACGCGGCGGTCGACTTCCTGTCGATCGACACCGTCAACCGCTCGACCATCACCGAGAAGGTCGTCAGCGGCGCGATCAGCAACAACAACCTGTTCGACCTCGGCGCAGGCCCGGCCGGTTTCGCGTTCGGCGCCGAGTACCGCTCCGAGCACGGCAGCTACAACCCGGACGAACTGCTGTCCTCCGGCGACGTCGTCGGCTTCAACGCCAGCGATGCCACGGCAGGCGGCTACAACGTCAAGGAACTGTTCGCCGAGATCGACGTGCCGCTGATCGCCGACAAGCCCTTCATCGAGCGCCTCGAATTCAACGGCGCGGCCCGCTACTCGTACTACTCGACGGCGGCCAAGTCGGTGGGCACCTTCTCGGCCGGGCTCGTCTACGCGCCGATCAAGGACATCAGCTTCCGTGGCCAGTTCTCCCGCGCGGTGCGTGCGCCGACGGTGAACGACCTCTACAGCGGCAGCTCGCAGAACTTCGAGACCGCGACCGACCCGTGCTCGACCCCGGACGCGACGAGCTACTCCAACCTTTACGCCGCCTGCGTCGCCTCGGGCGTCGCCGCTGCGGACGTGGGGAACGACCAGTACAACGCCGCCGCGACCCAGATCGAAAGCTACAACGGCGGCAACACCAAGCTGCGCGAGGAGACCGCGAACACCTACACCTTCGGTGTCGTGCTCCAGCCGCAGATGATCCCGGGCCTGTCGATCACGGCCGACTACTATCACATCAAGATCGACAACTTCATCACCGCCGTCGGCACCGCCAACCTGCTCACGGCCTGCTACGGCGACGCGGGCAACAACTACACGTCCTACGACAGCAGCACCTGTTCGCTGCTGCCGCGCGACAGCACCGGCACCATCGTCGGCGCCATCGACAACCTGAGCAACACCGGCGGCGTCAAGACCGACGGCATCGACTTCGACGCGCAGTACACCATCCCGCTGGCGTTCGGCCGCAACAACTCCAGCAAGCTGAACCTGCGCGTCGCGGGGTCTTACCTGATGAACTGGACGTTCCGCCCGATGGCCTCGCTGCCCGACCTCGTGGTCGACTGCGCGGGCAAGTTCGGCCTGAGCTGCAGCAACGTCTACGCCAAGTGGCGCCTCAACAGCCGCGCCACTTGGTCGACCGAGGACCTGAGCGTGTCGCTGGCATGGCGCCACCTCTCGGCAGTGGACGACGACACCGGCGGCTATGCGGTCGACCACATCCCGGCCTATAACTACTTCGACCTCAGCGCGAGCGTCGACGTGGCCAAGCGCTTCACCTGGAACATCGGCATGAACAACATGTTCAACAAGAAGCCGCCGGTCCTTGGTGACAACCAGGAGCAGTCGAACACCTATCCGTCGACCTACGACGTCTACGGTCGGACGTTCTTCACCGGCATCACCGTCGACTTCTGATCGAAGGCGCAGGGGCGATGCGAATCGCCCCTGTCCACCGGGAATGGATGCGTCCTTGCGGTACTCGCCGCAGGGGCGCTTCCGCTCGCCTGAATGAAATATTGATGAAATTGCAGGTTCAAGTTCGCCCCATAGCGTCCGGGGCATGCCAAAGCCCTCCCAGACTTCGACTTCAGGTACCGCCGGCACTGCCGGGATCAACCGCCTGATCGCCTCCGCCTTTCGCGTCCGCCTCGTCAGCGACGTGCCCGAAAGGCTGGCCCGATCCCCGCTGCCCTACCGGCCCAACGCCAAGCGGCGCGAGCGGATCACGACCATCCAGCGGCGCGGCGTGCTGTTCATCCATGTGCCCAAGAACGCGGGCACCTCGGTCTGCCACCAGCTCTACGGAACCCAGATCAAGCACGAAACCGTGCGCTACTACGCCAGCGTCGCCCCGCGCGTGCTCGACCTTCCGAGCTTCGCCATCCTGCGCGACCCGGTCTGCCGGTTCCTTTCGGCCTTCGCCTATGCCAGCAACGGCGGCACCCGCGATCGCAAGGTCGCCCGCCCCTTCAACGCGCGCTACCGCGCGTTCGAAACCGTGGACGACGCCATCGACCACCTCGCCACCGCGCGCAGCCCGTTCGACATCGACCACATCTTCCGCCCGCAGTCCTGGTATCTGACCGACGCCAGGGGCGACTGCCGCGTCGAAAACCTGATCCCCTACGAGGAGATCGACAGCCTCGGCGCCATCATGGGGCTGGACGAACTCGACGCCCTGCCCCGCCTCAACCGCAGCAATAAAGCCGCCGCGCCGATCCGGCTCAATCCCAGCCAGGAAGCCTTCATCGAGGACTTCTACGCCGGGGATTATGCCCTGTGGCGCGGCGCCATGCGGGTCACCAGCCTGAAGTCTCGCCCTTGTTCTGCGCGTCGAGCCACTTCTTGAGCGGCGCGAAGTAGTCCAGCATCGGCTTGGCGCTCATCTGCGGCGAGCCGGTGAACGTCTTGAGCGCCTCGGGCCAGGGCTTCGACATGCCCATCGCCAGCATCGCATTCAGGTTCTCGCCGACCTTCTTGTTGCCGTAGAAGCTGCAGCGGTGCAGCGGCCCCTTCCACCCGGCCTGCTTGCACGCCGCCTGATAGAACTGGAACTGCAGAATCCGCGCGAGGAAGTAGCGGGTGTAAGGCGTGTTGCCCGGAACGTGGAACTTCGCGCCCGCATCGAACCCGTCGTCCGAGCGCGCCGAGGGCGGGGTGATGCCCTGATAGTCGAGGCGCATCTTCGTCCACGCCTTGTTGTAGTCGGCGGGCTGGATCGAGCCGTCGAAGATGCCCCAGCGATAGCGGTCGATCATCAGGCCGAACGGCAGGAACGCGACTTTGTCCATCGCCTGACGCAGCAGCAGGCCGATGTCCTTGTCGGCGCCGGGGACCTTGCTCTTATCGAGCAGGCCGATCTGCACGAGGTACTGCGGCGTGATCGACAGCGCGATGAAGTCGCCGATCGCCTCGTGGAAGCCGTCGTTGGCGCCGTTCAGGTAGAGATATGGCTGCTTGTTGTAGGCGCGCTGGTAATAGTTGTGGCCCAGTTCGTGGTGGATCGTGACGAAATCCTCCGAATTGACCTTCGTGCACATCTTGATGCGGATGTCGTCCTTGTTGTCGACGTCCCATGCCGAGGCATGGCAGATCACCTCGCGGTCGGCGGGCTTGGTGATCATCGAGCGGGTCCAGAACGTGCCCGGCAGCGGATCGAAGCCCAGCGAGGAATAGAAGCCCTCGCCCGCCTTCACCATGTCGAGCGGCTTCTTGCCCTGCGCCTTCAGCAGATCACCGATATCATATCCGAGATCGCCCGCACCCTGCGGCGCGACGAGCGGGTAGACGTTGCCCCATTCCTGCGCCCACATGTTACCGAGCAGGTCGGCGCGGATCGGCCCCTTGCGCGGCTGCACCGCATCGCCGTACTTCTCGTTCAGCTTGCGGCGCACGTAAGTATGCAGCGCCAGATAGAGCGGCTTGGTCTCTTCCCACAGGCGCTGGGTTTCCGCCGCGAACTGCTCGGGCGTCATGTCGTAGCCCGAACGCCACATCGCACCGACGTCTGCATAGCCCAGTTCCTTCGCGCCCTGGTTGGCGATGCCGACCATCTGCGCGTAGTCCGCCTTCATCGGCGCGCCGACGTTGTCGTGCCAGCTGGTCCACATTTCGGCGAATTCGGCCGGGCTGTGCTGCAGGTTGCCCATCTCCGCCTCGATGTCCGAGCCGTTGATCGGCTTGCCGTCGAGCGTGCCCTTGCCCTTGCCATAGGCCGACGATAGCCGCGTGGTGATCTCGCTCAACTGCGCCGCCGCGCCGGGCGTGTTGGGCGCGGGCAGGACGATGCCCTGACGCAGGATGCCCAGCTTGCGCGACACGTCCGCATCGAGACCGGAAACCTTCGCGAACTTCGCCGCCTCGACTGCGTACTTCACCTGCTTCTCGGTGAGGTCGCCGTTGGACTTCGCCGCCAGCGCGTCGGTATCCTCGGTGATGTAGGTGTAATTGACCCAGTTCGCCTGATTGTTACCCAGCGAGAAGTCAAACAGGTCCTTCTCGGCATCGGCGACGAACTTCGCGGCACCCTCTGCCGTCTGCGGGTAATCCTCCGCATGGGCCGGGACGACGGCGAACGAAAGGCTTGCAGCCAATGCGGCAAGCGCGGTGGAGGCGAATTTCATGGGGGAACCTCTCTGAACCTTTGAATGGCCGCGAGACTAGTCGCCCCTCGCGCGGGATCAACCGCTGGCGAAGGAATATCCGCGGTCACGAGTGCAGCAATGCATCGCCACCAAGCGATCAAAGGAGTGGCCGGGCACACTGAAGCGAGGTTTTGCGACCATGCTGCGGGCTGCTTCCATCAAGCAAGGGGGACGCTCGCTCCACATGCCGATCCATGTCGTCTACGCCACGCCGGAAGGCCGCTCCCGCATGAAGCCCGTGACCATGGCGGGCGGCCTGTCCTACCTCGACCCGCCGCGCCCGGCACTTGGCTGGCGCACGGTGATATGGGAAGGCCTCGCCTTCACCGACATCTTCCACACCGCCAGGGACTTCGGCAGCCTCCAGACGATCCTTGAAGGCCGCCTCACCATTACCGTGACGGATGGAGACCTGCGCCGCGTGACCGGCGGCCCCGGCGACGCCTTCGTCTTCGTCGACACGACCGGTGACGGCCATGAGGCCTCCCGCCCGGACGACGCCACCTTGTGTGCGATCAACATCCGCTTCGCAGACGACTGGGCCGCACTCACCGAAACCTTCGACGGCTGGCCGGAAGAGGCCGTGCCTTTCGCCTGAAACATCCGCACCGTCATTGCGAGCGCAACGAAGCAACCCAGAGCCGCTCGGTGTTGCCCTGGATTGCTACGCTGTGCTCGCAATGACGATAGGCGCGGTCAGCCCAGAAACCCAGCGATCGCCCGGCCGAGATCCTTGAACGTCACCGACGACATGTGATTGCCCGGCACTTCGGCATAAGTGCCCTGCGGCAGTGCCGCCGCGAGGTCCTGCGCCGAGCCGTTGTCGCGATCGTCCGCGCCACACACGCACAGCGTCGGCATCGTCACTTGCGCGATGGCGTCGGGCGCGGTGTCGTCCACCGAGCCAAGCAGCAGGCGCGCGGCCACGCGGTCGATCTTCATCGACTTCATGAAAGCCTGCGCCACGAACGCCTTGTCGCCGCGCTCGATGGTCCCGAAGCGGTCGATGGCGTCGACGAAATGCGCGCTGCGCTTCGCCCAGCCCGACAGGCCCGTCAGCCCCATTCCGCCCAGCACCAGCCGCTGCGGCGCCAGCCCCGCCAGCACGCCGCGCACCGCCGTCCGCGCGCCAAGCGAAAAGCCGCCGAGGTCGTATTCCGAAAGGCCCAGCGAGCCGATCACCGCCTTGAGATCGCGCACCAGCACGTCGGACGGATAGGCATCCGCATCGTGCGGGGCGTCGCTCTGCCCGTGAGCGCGCAAGTCCGGCATGAACACCTCGAAGCCCGCATCGGCCAGGATCTTCGCATTGCCGAACTTGATCCAGTTCACCTCGGCGCTGGAGAACAGCCCGTGCAGCAGCACCAACGGCCGTCCGCCGGTATCGCCCATGGTGTGTAGGGCGAGCTTCGCCCCGCCGAAACCTTCGACGAAATCGGTCTTCACATCGCTCACAGGCAAACTCGCTTTCCGGTCATTCAGGCGGCTCGAGACCGGCGGCCTTCCATCGGTCCATGACGCCCGCATTCTCGGCGCTCGTCATGCCGGGCAAGTGCCGCACGTCGGTCCATGCCGTCAACATGCTTTCGGTCGCATAGTTCTGGCTCGGGCGGAACGGCGCGGGATCGTCGAAACTGCCGACGGTCAGGTCGATGTTGTCCCCGTCCAGAAATGCGAAGCCCAGCGGCGTGCCGCACTGCGAGCAGAACGGCCGATGCGCGATCGGCGATGAGGCGTACCAGTCCGGCTCCGTCTCCCACCGCACCGCGGACTGCGGCGCATTGACGAACGCGATCGACACCCCGCCGGTCGCCCGCTGGCACATGCGGCAATGGCACAAGTATGCCTTGTCGGGCTCAACCTCGGCGCGGTAGCGGATGCGGCCGCACTGGCAGCCGCCGGTCATTGCCCGCGTCATGACGCCGGCTCGGGCGCCAGCGGCCGGATATCGCCGCCAATGTGCCGCATGAAGTCGGCCTTGCCCAGCGGCACGCCCTTCATCCGCAGGATCGCGTAAGCCGTGGTCAGGTGGAAGTAGAGGTTGGGCAGGATCCAGTCGTCGAGATAGCGCTGCGCGGGCAGTTCGAGGTAAACGCCCATTCGCTCCAGCACGATCCGTTTGGCTTCGGGCGTGACGGCCGCGACTTCCGTAGCCAGCAGCGCGATCGTGTCTGCAAGCACCGCGCGGGCTTCTGCCCAGTCGACCACCGGCTGCACTTCGTTGGGCAGGTCCGCGCCCCGGCTCCAGGCGACGAACTGCAGCGGCTGCGTGCAGGTTCCCGCGACCTGCCAGGCCAGCGGATGCATGTCCCCGGCCAGCCGCGCCGCCGCCAGTTCGTCAAACGCGACACCCGCCTCTGCCGCCCATTCCTCGGCCTTGTCGAGCACCGCCGACAGCGTCTCCAGCCGCGCGGCCAGCAGTTCGAGGGCGTTCTTCGTCTCGGCGGCGTCCATGCAATCCTCCATCCCGGTATCAGGTGAAGGTTAGGTGGCTACCGCCGAGCCGATTGCAAGCGCGCCCCTCAGCCCTTCTTGAGGTGGCGGCGGCCCAGCAGTTCCGCGATCTGCACCGCGTTGAGCGCCGCGCCCTTGCGCAAGTTGTCCGACACGCACCACAGCGCCAGGCCGTTGTCCACGGTCGGGTCCTCGCGGACGCGGCTGACGTAGGTAGCGCCGTCACCCACCGCCTCGATCGGAGTGACGTATCCACCGTCCTCGCGCTTGTCGACGAGCATCACGCCCGGCGCCTCGCGCAGGATGTCCTGTGCTTCCTCGGCGCTGATCTCGTTCTCGAACTCGATGTTGAGCGCTTCGGAGTGGCCGACGAAGACCGGAACGCGCACGCAGGTGGCCTGCACCTTGATCTTGGGGTCGAGAATCTTCTTGGTCTCGACCACCATCTTCCACTCTTCCTTGGTGGAGCCGTCGTCGAG
Source organism: Novosphingobium sp. HR1a (assembly GCF_015594425.1). Classification (NCBI taxonomy): domain Bacteria; kingdom Pseudomonadati; phylum Pseudomonadota; class Alphaproteobacteria; order Sphingomonadales; family Sphingomonadaceae; genus Novosphingobium; species Novosphingobium sp. HR1a. The sequence continues at coordinate 19,098 of NZ_JABXWS010000026.1, read as the reverse complement.
GAACACGTCGATGTGCGGGATCACGTTGAAGGCGATCTGCTTGGTGAACTTGCGCGGCACGACCGGGTCGGCGACGAAGATCGCGCGGCTCTGCTCGAACAGTTCGTCCATGCCCGCCTTGCCCGCGCCGGACACCGACTGGTACGTCGCGACGACGACGCGCTTGATCTTCGCCTTGTCGTGCAGCGGCTTGAGCGCGACGACCATCTGCGCAGTCGAGCAGTTGGGGTTGGCGATGATGTTCTTGGCCTTGTACCCGTCGATCGCCTCGGGGTTCACCTCGGGCACGATCAGCGGCACGTCGGGGTCCATGCGGTAGAGCGACGAGTTGTCGATGACCACGCAGCCCTGCGAGGCCGCCTTGGGCGCATAGATCTTCGTCGCGTCCGAACCCGCGGCGAACAGCGCGATGTCCCACCCCGTGAAGTCGAAATGTTCCAGGTTCTTCACCTTGAGCATACGGCCGGTATCGCCATACTCGACTTCGGTGCCCACAGAGCGCGAGGAAGCCACGGCGGCGATCTCGTCCGCCGGGAATTCGCGCTCGGCAAGGATGTTGAGCACTTCACGGCCGACATTCCCCGTCGCACCGACGACGGCAACCCGGTAACCCATGGCAAATTCCCTTTAAAGGCGCCCGGGCAAGCGGACGCAGATACGCCGCGCGGGTTACCCGTCCACGCCCCTCAGGGCAAGCTGCGAAGGTTCCGGACGATCCAGCGTCAGGCAAACGCTGCGGTTGCGGAAGGCTCGGACACCTGCGGGCGCAGGAACGGCTGACGCTTCCAGTACGTCAGCGAGCGCCATATCCATTCGAGCGGCCCACTGAGGAAGAACCGCAGCCAGACATTGGCGAGGACCAGCATGACCACATCGATCACCGTCGCCGCTATCGCCAGTTCGGTCCAGCCGAACTTGCCCCACAGCCCCAGCCCCCAAGGCGCGAAGACGAACCACAGCGTGACGATGCTGGTGAGAATGTAGATCGAGAACGCCATCCGCCCCGCCGCCTTGAACGGCGAAAGCACCGTGCGCCCCGCCTGCGTCTTCATCAGCAGGTTGAACAGGCCGACATGCCCCACGGTCACGGCCAGCCTCGCGAACTCACCTGCGATCGTGCCCGGTGTCGGCCAGGGCGTGAACTTGTAGATTTCCGCCACGTCCCAGGCCCGAAGGCCGCAGCCGACTCCATATGCGACGATTGCCAGTCCGGCGTAGAACCCCATCGAGCGCCCGCCCTGGATTACCCCCCACTTGAACAGGGCCATGCCGAGACACATCGCCGGCACCGCCTCCAGCATGGTAAAGAACAGGCCATTGCCGTCGCCGAAAACCTTGTTCCAGATGAACCAGGCGAACATCACGTATTGATGCGGCCATCCCGCCCGCGCCTTGCGCTCGGCATCGATGGCGACCTGCGCTTCCTTGCTGGGCGGCTTGGAGAGGTCATGCGCGTCCACCTTCTCCTGCCATTTGTCGAGCGTCTTCTTGTCCTCGCCCGAGAGCTTCACGCCTTCGGCGCGCTTCTTCTGCAGCGCTTCGACCTTATGGATACGCTCAACCCGCTCCTGATAGCCGATCACGCCGCCCCCGCCCGGCCAGCCCACCGCCATGAGCGCGGCGAAAGCCATGCCCATCGCCAGCAGCACCTTGGGCGGGGTCTTTCGAAACGGAAACAGCAACAAGGCGCACAGGCCGTAAGCAAGGAGAATGTCACCCACCCAGCCGATCACGAAGATATCGGTCAAGCCGAACAGGACGAGCAGCAGATTGCGGCGATAATAGAGATCGGCGACCGCCACCGGATCGTCCGGCTTCATCGCCTTGGCCGTGAAGACCAGCACGCCCGCGCCGAACAGCAGTTCGAACAGCCCGCGCTGCGTACCCTCCCAGAATATCTGGATCGTCGCCCAGGTGGTCTGATCGGCCGCGCTCCAGGACAGTCGGCGGAAGTCGTGCATCCACGACGACACGTTGGTGCCCATGAAAGGGATGTTCATGTAGAGGATACCGAGGATCGCAATCCCACGCATCACGTCGATCACATCGATCCGTGCACGCCCCCTGACCGGGCCGAATTCCGCCACTTCCCCCGCCATGACTGCCCTCACCAGTATTCTGACGGGATCGTAAGTGAGCGGCAAAACACAGTCAATCAAACGCTATTCGCCAGTTCATGACAAATACCGCCACATTGAATTACTTGAACATCAACACGCTGAGAAACTGACCGAAACTGCGGATCGATTTGGACAATGCAAATCTCACTTCACTATCGAGGCGCGGCATGCGGCGATCGCGATTGGCCACCAGAGTGTCGAGAAAGGCATCGTCAGATTCTTCCGCAAAAGCCTCAAGGTCGCAAATCAGCATGGGGTCCGCCACCAGTTCGGCAGCTTCCAGCAAGGGCATGGACACTGTTTCACCGCGCAGGGCCTTCGACAGGAACGGCAAAGCCGCGCGAGGGTCTATCAGCGCGAGCCCATGAATGGCCTCGACGCGTACCTCGGAGGCATCATCCTCAGCCGCCTCGGACAAAGCGGCGCGGACGTCCGGTCGATCCAGTTTCAGTTGAGACAACAGCATCACCGCCCAATCGCGATTGGCCGCGTCTGTGTGACGGGTCGCCGCAATGAGCCGCTGCAGGTTCGCTTCGCCGAACACATGGCCACCGAAACACACGTCATCGACAATGACGGCCTGCAGAAATTCCGAAGGCGGAAAGTAGCGATCGGGCATGGCGACAGTCGGCCCACAGCGTCGGCCAAGAGCGATACCCGGCACCGATCCTCCTCCAGCGGGAAGAGGATCGGCAACCGTTAGTCAGTGCGCGGTGGCTCCGGCCGCAGCCGTGTGCGCTGCCGGCGCAGCGGCGAGTTCGTCCGCCTCGGTCCACTCAATGGCGGTGAGCGGCTCGGTCAGCGCCTTGGCCAGCACTTCATCCACGTGAGCGACGGGGATGATTTCCAGCCCCTGCTTCACGTTGTCGGGGATTTCGGCGAGGTCCTTGCGGTTCTCTTCCGGGATCAGCACCGTGGTGATGCCGCCGCGCAGGGCGGCCAGAAGCTTTTCCTTGAGGCCGCCGATCGGCAGCACGCGGCCGCGCAGGGTGACTTCGCCGGTCATGGCGATGTCCTTGCGCACCGGATTGCCGGTGAGCGTCGAGACGATCGAGGTCACCATGCCGATACCTGCCGAAGGACCATCCTTGGGCACAGCACCTTCGGGAAGGTGGATGTGGATATCCTTCTTGTGGAACACGCTCGGCTTGATGCCGTAATGCGGCGAGCGCGCACGCACGAAGCTGAACGCGGTCGAGATCGACTCGTTCATCACGTCACCCAGCTTGCCGGTGGCCTTGATATTGCCCTTGCCGGGCACGGTCACGCTCTCGATGGTCAACAGTTCGCCGCCCACTTCGGTCCAGGCAAGCCCGGTGACGGCACCAACCTGGTGCTCTTCCTCGCCCATGCCGTGGCGGAACTTCCGAATCCCCGCGAATTCGTCGAGGTTTTCCGGCGTGATGGTGACCGCCTTGGCCTTACCCTCGAGAATCTGGCGCAGCGACTTGCGCGCCAGCCGCGCGATCTCGCGCTCCAGCGTACGTACGCCAGCTTCGCGGGTGTAATAGCGGATCAGGTCGCGCAGGCCTTCCTGCGTCAGCGTGAATTCGCCCGTCTTGAGCCCGTGCGCTTCCACCTGCTTGCGGATCAGGTGACGCTCGGCGATCTCGACCTTCTCGTCCTCGGTGTAACCCTCAAGACGGATGATCTCCATGCGGTCAAGCAGCGGCTGCGGCAGGTTCAGGCTGTTCGCGGTGCACACGAACATCACGTCCGAAAGGTCGATGTCGAGTTCCAGATAGTGATCCTGGAACTTCGCGTTCTGCTCCGGATCAAGCACTTCGAGCAGCGCCGAAGCCGGATCGCCGCGGAAGTCCTGGCCCAGCTTGTCGATCTCGTCGAGCAGGAACAGCGGGTTGGACTTGCCCGCCTTGCGCAGGTTGGTCACGATCTTGCCCGGCAGCGAGCCGATGTAGGTGCGGCGGTGGCCGCGAATCTCGGCCTCATCACGCACGCCGCCCAGCGACTGGCGGATGAACTCGCGCCCCGTCGCCTTGGCGATCGACTTGCCCAGCGAGGTCTTGCCCACGCCCGGCGGGCCGACGAGGCACAGGATCGGCCCCTTCAGCTTGTTGGTCCGCGCCTGCACCGCGAGGTACTCGACGATGCGGTCCTTGACCTTGTCGAGCGCGTAATGATCGGCGTCGAGGATTTCCTGCGCCGAGGAAATGTCGCGCTTGAGCTTGCTCTTCTTGCCCCAGGGCAGGCCCAGCAGCACGTCGAGGTAGTTGCGGATGACGGTTGCCTCGGCGCTCATCGGCTGCATCGACTTGAGCTTCTTCAGCTCGCCGACGGCCTTTTCCTTGGCTTCCTTGGAGAGCTTGGTCTTCTCGATCCGCTCGGCCAGTTCCTGCAGTTCGTTACCTTCGTCGCCCTCGCCGCCGCCGAGTTCCGACTGGATCGCCTTGAGCTGTTCGTTGAGGTAATATTCGCGCTGGGTCTTTTCCATCTGGCGCTTCACGCGGCCGCGAATCTTGCGTTCCACCTGCAGGACGCCGAGTTCGCCCTCCATGAAGGAATAGACCATCTCAAGACGCTTGAGCGGGTCGGACTCGGAAAGCACCGCCTGCTTGTCCGAGACCTTGGCCGACAACTGCGCGGCGACGGTGTCGGCCAGCTTGGCCGCATCTTCGATATCGCCGAGCTGTTCGCCCGCGTCCTGGCTGAGCTTCTTGTTGAGCTTGGCGTATTCGTTGAACTGGTCGACGACGGTGCGCATCATCGCCTCGACCTCGGTGCCCTCGGCCTCGGTCGGCGCTATCGCCTCAACTCCCGCGACCAGCATCTCGCCCTCATCCGTGGTTTCGGAGCGCAGGGTTTCGAGGCGGGCACGGTCCTGCCCTTCGACCAGCACGCGCACGGTGCCGTCCGGCAGCTTGAGCAGCTGCAGGACGCTGGCGATCACGCCGGTATCGTAGAGGTCGTCACGATCCGGATCGTCGCAGCTGGGATCGAGCTGGGCGAGCAGGAAGATGTCCTTGTCTCCCGCCATCGCCGCCTCAAGCGCGGCCACGGATTTCTCGCGGCCCACGAAGAGAGGCACGACCATGCCCGGGAAAACGACGATGTCACGCAGCGGCAGAAGCGGAAGCAGGTTCAATGCACTTGTCCAATCATCTCGCACGGGGACTGCATCTTGGCCCAGCCCCGGCATATTCCCGCAGGATATGGGGGGTTTTGGTCGCCTTGCAATCTTTTCGAGGCGAAAGGCCGTGGAAACCCGCCTGTTCGCTACAGGAAATTACCCTCATCACGTTGCGAGGGCATCCCCAGCTAGGTCCGATTTCGAGGTATAATGGCGTGAACCGCACCGTTTCAGCGCAAGACCTTAGCGTCGGCGCGTGGTCCTTCGACAAGCTCAGGACGAGCGGGCCAGGGGCGAAGACTGCAAAAAAGAAAAGCCCAGCCCGAACCACCGCTCAGGCTGAGCTTGTTGAAGCCCCGAAAAGGCAAACGCGCTTTAGAACGGCAGCTTGAAGCCCGGCGGCAGGCCCATGCCCTGCTGGGCCTTGGCGAGTTCCTCGTTCGCCACCGAGTCGGCCTTGACGCGCGCGTCGTTGTAGGCGGCCGCGATCAGGTCTTCGAGGATCGGCTTTTCCGAGGCCACCATCAGGCTGTCGTCGATGGCCACGCCGATCACGCGGCCCTTCGCCGAACAGCGGATCTTGACGAGACCGCCGCCCGACAGCCCCTCGACCTCAAGCTGGTCGAGCTTGCCCTGGGTTTCGTTCATCTGCTTCTGGATGGTCTCGGCGGCCGCTTGCGCGGCCTGGATCATCTCTTCCATCGACTTCATCTCAACGTCTCCAATTGCGGCCGCCACCGCCGATGGCGGCCTGGCGATCTTCCTGAATGAGTTCGGCGCCGGGGAATGCCGCCAGCGTCGCCTCGACCAATGGCGAGGATCGCAGCGCCTCGGCGTCGGCAGTCTTCTTTACCTGGTGCACTTCGACGAGGGTGGGCGCGCCTTCTCCCGCGACTTTCTCGACCTGCCAGCGTTCGCCGGTCGCGGCTTGCAGGCCGCCGCGCAGAACGGCGACGATGTCCTCGTTGAAGCCCGGCGGCTGGGCATAGCGCAGCAGGCCGGGCGAAAGCTCGACCACCCGCACCTGCATGCGCATGGTGTTCGCGGCGGACATCTCACCCGCATGCTCGACATCATCGACCAGCGCTTCCCAGCGCGGCGAGATCGCAGCCGGTGACATTGCGACAGGCGCGCCCGACGCGGCACTTCCCTGCTCGGCCACAGGAGCCGCAGGCGCTCGGGAGGCGATTTCCTCCAGCTTGCGGACCAGTGCGCCGGGGTCAGGCATGTCGCTGGCGTGCATGATCCGCAGCAGCGCCATCTGCGCCGCGACGAGCGGATCGGGCGCGGACTTCACCTCGTCATGCCCCTTGAGCAGCAGTTGCCACAGGCGATGGAGTTGCCCCGCCCGCAGCGACTTAGCCCAACCCTCGATCGCCTCGCGCTCCTCGGTGGAGTGCGCTTCGGCGCTGCCGCTGACTTGCGCCACGGCGACGCGGTGGGTCAGGTCCATGAGGCCGCGCATCAGCGCGATCGGCTCGACACCGAGCGCGAACTGGTGCGCGACGAGGTCGAGCAGGTCGCCGCCCTTGCCGTCCAGGATCGCGGCGATGAGCTTGCGCTGCACGCTCTTGTCCGAGAGACCGAGCATGTCGCGGACCTTGTCGGCGCGGACCTGGCCTTCTCCATCAAGATCGGCATGCGCGATGGCCTGATCGAGAATCGAGAGGCCGTCGCGCACCGAACCCTCGGCGGCGGCGGCAACCATCGCAAGTGCCTCGGCCTCGGCCTCGACGCCTTCCTTTGCGCAGACGTGCGCGAAGTGGCCCGCCAGCATCGGCGCGGGGATACGGCGCAAGTCGAAGCGCTGGCAGCGCGACAGCACCGTGACCGGCAACTTGTCCACCTCGGTCGTCGCGAAGAGAAACTTCACGTGCGCCGGTGGTTCCTCAAGAGTCTTGAGCAACGCGTTGAAAGCATTGCGCGAGAGCATGTGAACTTCGTCGATGATGTAGATTTTGTAGCGCGCCGAGACGGCGGCATAGCGCACCGCCTCGATGATCTCGCGCACGTCGTCGACGCCGGTGTGGCTGGCGGCGTCCATCTCGATGACGTCGATATGGCGGCCCTCGGCGATAGCGACGCAGGGTTCGCACTGGCCGCAAGGGTCGATCGTCGGGCCACCCTGCCCGTCCGGGCCGATGCAGTTGAGGGCCTTGGCGATGAGGCGCGCGGTCGAGGTCTTGCCGACCCCGCGCACGCCGGTCATCAGGAAGGCATGAGCCAACCGATCGCGCTTGATCGCGTTGGCGAGGGTCTGGACCATCGCCTCCTGCCCGATCAGTTCGGCGAAGGTCTGCGGACGATACTTGCGCGCGAGCACGCGGTAGGGCTGCGCTGTCGTTCCGGCAGGGGCGGGCTTGGCCGAGGGCGCTTCGACGGGCTTTGGCTGAGCGGGAACGACGGCAGGTTCGGTTGCCTCGGCGAACATGGCGCTTTGCCCGGCTGCTTCGAGTTCGGCAGTGGTGGGCTTTGGCTCCGGCGTCGCTTCCGGCTCAGGAGCGCCGAACATCGACTGCTGCCCTGCTGCCTCCAGTTCGGCGGCATCGGGCTTGTCGTCAGCGTCGTCTTCGTCCCAGGGGGGCGTATCGCCGAACATGTCGCGTGAATCGTCCATCGTCGCTCAAACTAGGGGTTCGCGCCCGGGATGTCAGGAGGAAAGCGGCACGCTTACCGGCATGTTCCACAGCCTTCGCATCCAGAAGGACACAAAGACGTGAAAATTCAACGATGTAGAAAAATGAAGGAGCCGAACGACCCGCCGCAACCCGTTGTGGCTGCTTCCTTCCGGACCTGACCAAGTTGGCGGACGCAAACGCCCGTCCGACTCCCGAAGCGCCCTATGGCGGTGGTTTGACAGGAAAGCAAGCGTCAGACGTAATGGAATCGGCATTGGGCGATTTCCAGCCGCTGCTCCGCTCCACTTCCGGCGACGCGATAGACCAGCCTGTCCGCCTGATTGATCCGCCGCGACCACCAGCCCTGCAATTCGCCCTTGAGCGGCTCCGGCTTTCCGGTCCCCTTGAAAGGCGTCCGGCGGCACTGTTCGATCAGCGCATTCAGCCTTTCCAGCGTGGTACGGTCATTGGCGACCCAGTGCTGGTAATCCTCCCAGGTGCGAGAGGCGAAAACGATTTTCACTCCAGCCTCCTATGGCTGGACGAGATTGCGTTCCTGCCCTTCCCCCCCATCGAGTTCCCGAACGGAATCGCGCAGGCGGGTCGAATTCGCCGGGGTCGAGACAAGGTGCATGGTTTCGGCCATTGCGTTCCAGTCGGACAGCGAGACCACGACCACCGCTTCCGCCTTTTGGCGTGTAACGATGACGGGTGAACGATCGTCCACCACATGATCCATCAGCGCCTTGAAATTGGCGCGCGCTTCGGAGAACGGGAGCACTTCCATGACGTAAATATGTACAAAAATTTGTACAACGTCAAGTCGTGCCCCCTAATATCTCAGCGGAAGTTGTCGGCGTAAGCCTGGATCTTGAGCCGGCGCGGCGGCGTGGCGTGGATGGCGGCCTCGATGCCGTACTTATCGGCATAAGCCTTTGCCTCGTCCGAGGTCGGGAAGCGCAGGATGACCTGCTGCTGCATGTCGCCCGAACCGGCCCAACCCATCAGGGGATCGGGCTTCTTAGCCTCCGACGGTGTGAACTCGAGGGTCCACTGATCGAGCAGCGCCTTGCCGGACTGCATGGCGTTCTTCGGGCGTTGATAGATGCGTGCGCTCATGAGCCAGCGCTTTGCCCTCGAATCGAGGCTGAAATCAAGCGCGAATCACGCCTTGCGGCCTCCACCACCTTTCATGGCTTCGAAGGCATTGCGGGTCTTGAGGCTGGGGTCCTCGTTCCAGGGCTCGTCCGGCCAGCGGTGCCGCGGGTAGCGGCCTTTCATGTCGCGCTGCACGTCGCGCCACGATCCGCGCCAGAAGCCCGGCAGGTCGCGCGTGGTCTGGAGCGGGCGGCCGGCGGGCGAAGTCAGCTTGAGCAGGAGCGGCTGCGACGGCTGACCGAAACCGGGATGCCGGTCGAGCCCGAACAGCGCCTGCACGCGTATCTCGACGGAGGGGCCGCCCTCGTCCTCGTAGTCGATCGGATGGCTGGTCCCTACGGGACTGCGGAATTCTGCGGGCGCGAGGCGTTCAAGCTCCTGCTGGTCGTTCCAGTCCATCCGGTTGCGCAAGGCCTGCGACAAGGCGCCGCCATCGAGCGCGTCGAGACGGCGGCCGAGCAGCGGGCCGAGCCAGTCCTCGAGGTCCGCCAGCAGCGCCTCTTCGGACAGCGCCGCGATCCCGGCATAGCGTGCGCGGCGCAGAAACCCTTGCGCGCCCTTGCCCAGCGGCACCAGCGACAGGCCCTTGAGACGGATTCGCTCGATCAGGAAAGCGCGGATCGCCTCGGGATCGGGGGCTGGATCGGGTCCGCTCGTCAGGGTGATGGCGCCCATGCAGCGCTCCAGCCGCGCCTCGACCCGCGCGTCGCCCTCGTTCCAGCGCAGAATGGTGCGACGTTCGATGGCGTCACCCAGCCACGCCTCGACTTCGGCAATCTCCAGCGAGGCACCGGAAAGAATGCGCGCGCCTTTCGCCTGGCCCTGCGCATCACCGATCACCATCCACTCGCGCGCAGCCAGCGGCGAGGCGGGATCGAGCACGTAGCCCCGCCCCCCGGCGCTCAGCCACGTCTCGCCCGAACCGTCGCGGCGGCGTGCCAGCATGTCCGGGCGGCCGAGTGCGAGAAGCACGCCGGGCGGCAGATCGTCCGAAGCGCCCGCCCGCACCAGTCCGGCCGCACGGCGTGCCCAGCCCGAAGCCAGCTTGCGCGAGGCCTGCGCGCGGGGGGCACGATCGGCGTTCCAGCGCGAGAGCCGCTGTGCGAGATCGTCGCTACGGCCACCTAGACCGCGCTCCTGCAACAGCAGCGCCAGTTTCGCGGCATCTTCGCCTGCGCCGTGTTCAGCGGCGCGCAAGATCATCGCCGCCTGTGGCGGATCCATCGGCAGGCTCGCGACCTTGCGGCCGAACGCGGTAATGCGCCCCGCCTTGTCCAGCGCGCCGAGTGCGGCGAGGCCCTTGCGCGCCGCCTCCAGCGCAGGCACCGGCGGCGGATCGAGCCACGCCATCGCCTCGGGAGCGCCTGCCCCCCACTGCGCCAGCGCAAGGGTTAGCGGCGCGAGGTCGCTGGTCAGCATTTCCGGCGGGTCGAACTCGGGGCGGCCTGCATGCGCGGCTTCTTCCCACAAGCGGTAGGCGACGCCGGGCTGCTGGCGTGCGGCGCGCCCCGCACGCTGGGCGGCCGAAGCCCGGCTGGCGCGGTGCGTGACGAGCCGGGTCACGCCCGCCGCCTTGTCGAACTCCGCGCGGCGCGAAAGGCCCGCGTCCACCACCACCGAAACGCCGTCGAGCGTCAGCGAGGTCTCGGCGATGGCGGTCGCAAGCACCACGCGGCGGCGTCCTTCTGGATCGCGCCGGATCGCTGCACGCTGGGCGGCGGGCTCGCACTGTCCGTGGAGCGGGAGGACCAGCGCGGAGGGCAGTTTCTGGACCAGCGCTTCCGCTACGCGCTCGATCTCGCGCACACCGGGCAGAAACGCGAGCACGTCGCCCCCCCGCCCTTCCTGTGCCGTCTCACGCCATGCGGTGAGGACGGCCGAGGTCACCGCATCCTCGATCCGCCTGTCCGGCGCGTGCCCAAGCCAGCGCAGGTCCAGCGGCCAGGCCTTGCCCGCGCTCTCGATGACCGGCGTGCCCTCGCCCAGCAGCCGGGCGAAGCGGGTGCCGTCGATGGTGGCCGACATCACCACCACCCGCAGGTCCTCGCGCAGGATGCTGCGGCTTTCGATCGCAAGGGCAAGGCCGAGGTCGCTGTCGAGATGGCGTTCGTGCGCCTCGTCGAACAGCACGGCGGACACGCCCGGAAGCTCCGGATCGGCAAGGATCGTCGAGACGAAGATCGCCTCTGTCATCACCAGGACACGGGTGCGGGCCGAGCGCTTGACGTCGAGACGGGTGATGTAGCCGATCGTCTCGCCCGCCGCCTCGCCGAGCCCCTCGGCCATGCGTTCCGCAGCGGCGCGCGCGGCGACACGGCGCGGGGAAAGAAGGATGACGGTGCCGGTGCACCAGCCCTCGCCCAGCAGGGCCGGGGCAAGCGCGGTGGTCTTGCCGGCCCCGGGCGGCGCGATCAGCACCGCGCCCGTCCCCGCACGCAAGGCGGCGAGGAGGTCAGGCAGGACGGCATGGATCGGTAGCGTGCTCACGCCCGGGCGTTTAGCGTCTGATCCGCCCACTTGGAAGCGGCGCCGATCCATGCCCTTTACTGCCCCAAAATCACCGGATCGGCTGTAACTACAGGATCGTTTCGCAAGGCACGTGCACTTTTCATAAAGACTTGGACACTATCCGGGATCACTTGCGATCTCCCCGTTCTCGAATTGCAGACGCGCACCCCATGAACGTTGCCGGTCAGTACCCTCTCAGCGTCGCGCAGTATCTGCGCCTGCGCGAGCACATACCACCGCTGTACGGGCTGCTTTCGATCAATGCCGCCGTCCTGGCCTTCACCCATCGCCAGTTGGCGCCAACATTGCTGGTCTACACGATCCCGAGCATCCTGATCGCGGCGTGCGTCGTGCGCATGATCGTCTGGACCCGCCCGGTGAAGCCCGCCGACCTCGAACCCGAGGCGGTCCGCCGACGCCTGCGCCGCACCCATTTCTTCGCGGTGGCCTTTTCGATGGCCTTCGTCGCCTGGTCGCTGACGCTGGACCAGTACGGCGGCCCTTACGAGCACGGCCACGTCGCCGTCTTCGTCTCGGTAACGGTGCTGGGCTGCGTATTCTGCCTCAGCTTCCTGCCCCGCGCGGCCATGGCGGTCTGCGTCACCGTGCTGGGCACGTTCCTCACCTATTCGCTGTTCATCGGCCATGAGGTGCTTGTCGCCATCGCCGCGAACATCACCCTGGTCGCGATCGGTATCCTCAAGATCCTGCGCGATTCCTACCGGTCCTTCGTCGATCTCGAAACGTCCCAGCGCGACCTCAACAACGAGCGCCAGCAGGCGCAGATACTCGGCGAGGAGAATGCCCGCCTCGCCCAGACCGACGCATTGACGGGGATGCCCAACCGCCGCTTTTTCTTCGCCACGCTGGAAGGCCTGCTGGAGCGCGCCGGACCCGACGACCGCTTCAGCGTCGGCCTCATCGACCTCGACCGCTTCAAGCCGATCAACGACACTCACGGCCATGCCCATGGCGATCGCCTGCTGCAGATCATCGGCGCGCGCATGAACGCCGCCTGCCCTCCCGACGCCATCGTCGCCCGGCTCGGCGGCGACGAGTTCGGGCTGATCGTCATGAGCGGGCCACCCGAGGCCGAACGCGTCGCGAGCGACTTGTGCCGCGCCATCCGCGAACCCGCACGCATCGGCGACATCATGGTTTCCGTCGGCTGCTCCGCCGGCCTTGCCGTCTATCCGGAGACCGCAGCCAGCGCCAACCTGCTGTTCGACCGCGCCGACTTCGCGCTCTACCACGCGAAGAACCACAAGCGCGGCCAGTGCGTGCTGTTTTCGCAGGAACTGGAGCGACTGATCCGCAGCGAGCAGGCACTTGACGCAGCGCTGCAGCTGGCCGACCTGGAGAGCGAGCTGTCGCTGAACTACCAGCCGATCGTGGCGACCGACGATCTCGACACGATCGGCGTCGAATGCCTCGCCCGCTGGCACTCGCCCCGGCTGGGCGACATTGCGCCCGAACTGCTGATCGCCTCTGCCGAGCGCGTCGGGCGTGCACGCGACGTCACGTTGACGCTGTTCGACAAGGCGCTCGACGCACTGGCGCGGCTGCCTGCCGGTCTGCGCCTGTCGTTCAACCTGTCGGGCAACGACATCTGCAACCCGCAGACGATCGATGCCCTGCTCCAGCGCATGGCCGCTTCCGCATGCGATCCGCGCCGCGTGCTGATCGAAATCACCGAATCCTCGCTGATCTCGGAGTTCGCCATAGCCAGCGCCGCGCTTGAACGGCTGCGGCAGACGGGGATGCGGATCGCGCTTGACGATTTCGGCACCGGCTATTCCAGCCTGTCCTCGCTGCACCAGTTGCCGCTGGACATGGTGAAGATCGACCGCAGCTTCGCGGTGCGGCTGGACGAGGCTTCCGGCCGCCGCCTGATCACGGCGATCCGTCACCTCGCCCGCTCGCTCTCGCTGGAATGCGTGATCGAGGGAATCGAGACGGAGAACCAGTTTGTCAGCGCAAGGCTGGCAGGGTTTTCGCTGGCGCAGGGCTATTTCATCGCCCGCCCCATGCCGCTGGCAAGACTGCTGGACCGCCTTGCCCATCCGGGAACAGCCCGCTGGGATGCGGTGGCGGGCTGACGTCAGCCCGGACTGGCGCGCACGCCGTAATCGATGCGGATGCGTACCCATTCGCCGACCTGCGGCTTGCCGTTGATGCGCGGCGGGATCACCTGGAACTGCCACGCGGCGTTGAGCACCGCACGCCCGAAGCCCGAACCGCGCGGCGACTCGCCGAGTATCTGGCAGTTCTCGACGTGATAGTGATCGATCGTCTGGCAGGCGACCATGCCCCAGCCCTCGGGCGGGGCATTGGCGGGCATGTAGCCGCCGAGCTGCGCATCGGTGGGCCTGCGGAACCAGTCTGCATTATAGAGCGTGGCGCCGCCCGGCCCCTCGCCGGGACCGTAAGTCGAGCCGCTGTTGCCGCCGCCCGAGGGACTGCCGCTGCCCGAACTCTTCATGCCGCCGATATCGGCCGCCGCCATGTCCGACTTGGAGAGCTTGAGGAAGCTGAAGGCAGGCTTCTCCGGCGTCTGGGTCGGCTTCTCGATCGGCTGTACCGGTGTCTCGACCGCGACCTTGGGCTGTTGGACCTGGTCCTTCTCGGCCTTCTCCGCCTTCTCGGCGGGCTCCGGAGACTTGGCGCCGGTATCGGCATCCTCGCCCTCGACATTAAAGGTGACGGGGTTCTTCGCCTTCTCGCGCAGAGGGGCCACCGCCGTCTGATAGATCGCGATCAGCAAGGCGATCACGATGATCGCCGCCGACAGCAGTGAGGATATCAGGCGTTGGCGAGGCGAACCGGATTGGTATCCGCCCCTGTCGGCGTAGGAGGGCATGGCGCGCCTCATTAAGCGAGCCGTGCTCGCGCTGCAATTACGGCTTTGTTGCAGAGTGTCGCAATCTCTGTGGACTGTGGCGCTTTCGCCCACCCCGTCCGGCTAGGCAGCCCTTCGACAAGCTCAGGACTGCCAAGCCTCCCGGCCCTCCCGCATGCGGGAGAGCAGGTCCGACTTGCTCCCCTCCCGCTTGCGGGAGAGGCTGGGGGTGGGGGTGGGGGTGGGGGTGGGCCTTTTATTGATTAGTAACGCCGCGCAACGGCGAACTCCACCGCCTCGGCCATGGCGTTGCGTGCCTCGCCCGCAGGGAAGCCTGCAATCGCGTCGATCGCGCGCTGGGCGTAAAGCCGTGCCCGCTCGCGGGTCGCCTCGACGCAGCCGTGGCGGTTGATCAGTTCGACCGCATGAGCGAGGTCTTCGTCCTCGGTGCGGAAACCGGCGATGGCGTCCTCCCAGAACTTGCGCTCCTCGGCATTGCCGCGCGCGTAGGCGAGGATCACCGGCAGGGTCATCTTGCCCTCGCGGAAATCGTCGCCCTTGTCCTTGCCCGATTCGGTCACTTCCGAATCGTAGTCGATCGCATCGTCCACCAGCTGGAAGGCGATGCCGAGGTTGCGGCCATAAGCGTCGAGCGCCATTTCCTCCGCCTCGCTCTTTTCCGCAACGATCGCGGAAATGCGGGTGGCGGCGGCGAAGAGCGCGGCGGTCTTGGAGCCGATGATCTGGAGGTAATGGTCCTCGCTCGTCTCGATCCGGCGCTGCGCAGTCAACTGGTCGACCTCGCCGGCCGCGATGATCGAACTGGCCTTGGAGAAGACCCGCAAAACCTTGAGGCTGCCGTCCTCGACCATCAGTTCGAAAGCCCGGGTGAACAGGAAGTCGCCCACCAGCACCGTCGCCGGATTGCCGAACACGATGTTCGCGGCAGCCTTGCCCCGGCGCATGTCCGAACCGTCGACGACGTCGTCGTGAAGCAGCGTGGCGGTGTGGAGGAATTCCACGGCGGCGGCCAGCTTGTGGTGGCGGTTGCCCTGGTAGCCGCACAGCTCAGCAGCCGCGACCATCAGCATCGGGCGCATGCGCTTGCCGCCGCCCGAGATCAAGTGCCCGGCAAGGGCGGGAATAAGGGGAATCTCACTCTGCATGCGGTCGAGAATGACGGCATTGACGCTGTTCATGCCGGACGCGGTAAGCGCCAGCATGGGAGCCAGGGAGGGTTGCTGCCTGCGCGTCTGCAGGGGGACGATATCTGCGCTCATCGCTGCGCGCTTTGGGCTCAAGGCGACCGCAACGCAAGTGCAAACGGTATCAACCGTGGCCGCAACCGGATTGGCAGAAGTGGGAAACCCGTGCTAGCGGGCGCTGCGATGACTCAGCAGACTTCCTCGACCGTCGGCACCGTCGACCCCGTCCTCGCGGGCTTTCGTTCCAGCATCGATAACATCGATGCCGCGCTGATCCACATGCTCGCCGAGCGTTTCCGGATCACCAAGGCCGTGGGCGAATACAAGGCGAAGACCGACCTTCCCGCCTCCGACCCCGGCCGCGAGGAGCGCCAGATCGCCCGCCTGCGCAAGCTGGCCGAGGACGCGCATCTCGACCCCGATTTCGGCGAGAAGTTCATCCGCTTCGTGATCGACGAAGTGATCCGCCACCACGAGCGGGCGAAGAACGAGGGCTGAGTTCCTCCCCGAACTTGTCTCGGGGAGGTGGCGGCGACGCAGTCGCTGACAGAGGGGCTGCGTCCTCTCCCCCTCCACCACCGACTTCGTCGGCGGTCCCCCTCCCCGAGACAAGCTCGGGGAGGAACTACCGACTTACTCTTCCACCAGACCCTGCAGGCGCGCCATCAGCGTCTGGATCCGCGTCGCCGCCTCGGTGAAGGTCGCGACGTCGTCACGGTTGCCGTTGCCGCGCGCTTCCTTGGCCGATTCGAGGTAACCCTCGAGATCGACTTCCAGTGCGTCGACCAGCATTTCGATCTCGTCCGAAGTCAGCGGGACGTTGATGGGCTTGCTCATGAATGCTCCTGAATTGGCTATGCGGCGCAGATAGCCGCCCTGCCCGCGACCGCAAGCCGTGGCAGGGCCGGTTACCCCGAAAAATGTGCCGGGAAACGTATTACGCCCCAGTCCGCGGCAGCTTCAGTTTCACCAGCAGCCCGCCCAGATCCTCGCTCTCGTCGAGTTCGACGGTGCCGCCGTAAATCTCCACCACATCGCGCACGATCGCAAGCCCCAGGCCGGTGCCGGGCTTTCCGGTATCGAGCCGCGCGCCGCGATCGAAGATGCGGGTGCGCTCGGCCTCGGGGATGCCCATGCCGTCGTCCTCGATCCAGATTTCGCAGAACCGCTCGTTCTTCGCCGCATCGACGGTGACGAAGACGCTGCCGCCGCCGTACTTGGCCGCATTCTCGATCAGGTTGCCGAGCATTTCCTCGAGGTCCTGCTTCTCCATCGCCACGATGGCGTCGTGGTTACCGTCGAGATCGAGGCGGGTCTGGTCGTAGAGCCGCTCGACCGCGCGCATCACCGCCTCGAGGCTCGGCCAGACCTCGGCACGTGACTGGCCGACGGCGCGGCGGCCGACGGCGCGGGCGCGGGCAAGGTGATGGTCGACCTGACGGCGCATCACCGCCGCCTCGCGAATCACGGTGTCGGCAAGGTCCGGCGCCTGTGCCGTGGCGGCGTTCATCACCACCGTCAGCGGCGTCTTGAGGGCATGGGCGAGGTTGCCCGCGTGGGTGCGCGCCTCCTCCGCCTGCCGCTCGGTATGGGCGAGCAGCGCGTTCAGCTCGTTCACCAGCGGCTCGACCTCACGCGGGAGCGGATCGTTGACGCGGCTGGAGCCGGTGGTGCGCAGCTTCTGGATCGCGCGGCGCACATGGCGAAGCGGAAACAGGCCGTACCATGTCTGCATCCCCGCCATCAGCAGCAGGCCGACGCCGAGTGCGACGAAGCTGTAAACCAGGATCGAGCGGATCATCTTGATCTGGTCGTCGAGGTCCTTGCGGCTGGCCGCGACGGTGAACATCCACTTGGCATCGCTGCCCGGCAGGATGATCGAGCGCTCCATCACGCGAAGCGGCTCGCCCTCGAACTGGAAGCTGTCATAAACATGGGTTTCGGCGTCGAAGTGGCCGTCCGGCACGTTCAGGCTGCGGTCCCACAGCGAGCGCGAGGGAAAATCCTCGTGCCCCTTGGCGCGAATCTGCCAGTAGAGGCCGGAATTGGGTTCGAGGAACCGCTGGTCGCCCAAGGGACGCAGGAAGAAAACCTCGCCGTCCTGCGAAATCTCGGCCGAGCCGATCATGCCGGTCAGCATGTAGCCCAACTGTTCGTCGAAGTTGCGCGTGACGATGCCGGTGACGGTGTGGTCGAGCGCCAGTCCACCCGCGAGCAGGAGGAAAGAGATCCACCCCGCCGCGATCAGCATCATGCGCCGCGCGAGCGAGCCGGTACTACCGGCCCGCTTCACGGGCGCCTGAGATGGGGCGGCGTCAGCCGCGGCCGGGTTCGGCGGGATCGTCGAGACTGTATCCAAGGCCGCGGATCGTCGTGATGACATCGGCACCCAGCTTCTTGCGGATGCGCGTGACGAAGACCTCGATCGTGTTCGAATCGCGGTCGAAATCCTGATCGTAGATGTGCTCGATCAGTTCGGTGCGGCTGACCACCTTGCCCTTGTGGTGCATCAGGTAGGACAGCAGCTTGTATTCTTGCGCGGTCAGCTTGACCGGCTCGCCGGACAGCGTGACGCGGCCCGAGCGGGTGTCAAGGCGCACAGGCCCCGCCGTCAGCTCGCTGGAGGTATTGCCCGAGGCGCGGCGGATCAGCGCGCGCAGGCGGGCGATCAGTTCCTCGGTCTGGAACGGCTTGGCCAGATAGTCGTCGGCGCCGGCATCGAGGCCCGCGACCTTGTCCGACCAACTGTCGCGCGCGGTCAGCACCAGCACCGGGAACGTGCGGCCCTCGCGGCGCCACATGCCCAGCACGGTCAGTCCGTCGATCTCGGGCAGGCCGAGGTCGAGGATCACCGCATCGTAGTCTTCGGTGGAGCCGAGGAAATGCCCATCCTCGCCATCGGCGGAGAGGTCCACGGCATAGCCGTTCTGCTCCAGCGTGGTCTTGAGCTGGTTGCCCAGGGTGGGCTCATCCTCGACGATCAGGATGCGCAATGTACCGTCCTCCTAACATGAACGAGGTTGAGATGGGCCGAAAGGGTGAAACGGTCAAGCAACAGGGCGTCGCTAAGTTCCCGGCCCGTTCCCGTACGAGCGCTCTAGCGCGACTGGCCGATGATGCGCCCCGTCCGGGCATCCACATCGACGAAATAGACCTTCCCGTTCTTGATGAACTTGAGGCGATAGGTCATCGCCGCCGGGTCGTACTCCGGCCCGATGTACTGCATTCCCGACATGCGGGGCAGCACTTCGCGCTCGATCTCGCGCGGGGGCAGCACGTTGCCGGCGCGGCGCTCACGCCGCAGTTCGCCTTGCTCGCCGCCGGAAGCATGCGCCACCGGAACAATCAGGGCGGGAAGCACGGCCAGCGCCGCAAGGAGGGTCGAAATCCTTTTCATCACGGCTTCGGTGCCTAAAGTTGAAGGCTTGAACAAGTCCTGAATGTGGCGGGAAGGTGGCAGACAGGTTTCCGGTGTGGCCGATGGGCAACGCAAACCTGATCCTCCCTGTCGCGCAGCGATGGGGAGGTGGCAGCCCGCAGGGCTGACGGAGGGGTCGCGTAT